>PHEV01000032.1:0-26917 GCA_002843035.1 Actinobacteria bacterium HGW-Actinobacteria-5
CCAACTACCTGCGCGAAGACCTCGCCGTGCTCATGCTCTGGGTGACCTCAGGCCCGTGAACCCGCCGGTGCCGCCCTGTTCGATGACCGCGGACGCGACGTCCGCGCAGTACGCGAGGGTCGCGGCAGGATCACGTCCCTCGCGCAGGGCCACCAGCAGCGCGGCGGTCGCTGCGTCGCCCGCCCCGGCGGTCGTGCCGATCCGGTCCACCGGACGGGCCGACGCCGCCGTCCGCGCTCCCGCCCACGTCGCGACGTCGAGCCGATAGCGGGCCAGCCGCGCCAGCCGATCCGCGCCGGCTGCTCCCAGCAGCGCCCCCTGCTCGCCCGCGGTGAGCACCACCAGGCCCGCACCCCAGTCCAGCAGCTGCTCGACCAGGTCACGGCCGCGCGCGGCGTCCCACTCCAGTGGCAGGTCGAGCGCCGAGGCCAGGTCGGCCCAGCTGGGGCTGACCACGTCGACCAGCGGGAGCACCCGCTGCAGGAAGGAGGGCCAGTCCACCGCTCCCGCGCTGGTGAGTGGATCCACCCAGGCCAGGTCGAGGCTCGTCACCACCCCGGCAGCCACCGCCCGCGCGTACAGGTCAGCGAGGCCGTCGCCTGCGTCCGCGCACACGCCCGGCATCAGGGACGGGTAGCCGAAGTGCAGCAGGTCGACCCCGGCCAGGTCCACCCGGGCGAGGTCGAGCAGGGCATTGGTGCCGGGGTGGTGCCAGAAGGTGCGGTCGGTGCCCGGCGGCTCGACCACGATCGTGTACGCCGTGCCCGCGTCCACCACCTCCGGGTGGAACCTGAACCCCGGCACGCGGGCGAGGTGGCCGCGCACGATGGCGCCGAAGTCGTCGCGACCGATCGCGCCCCACCCCTCCACCGGCACGCCGAGCAGCGCGACGACGCGTCCGGTGTTCGCCACCGCGCCACCAAGGGTGACGACCGCAGGGCCCACCTGCGCCAGCACCCCGGGCTCGAGCACCGGCGGGCCGGGTAGCTGTGGGCGGAGGTCGACGCACAGGTGCCCGACGACGGCAACTCCGGTCATCGGCGACCTCCAGCCTCGAAACGACAACCCCATTCAACCCGAATTGAGGCGCTGCGGGGCCTGCGCCGGGACCCCGGCCAGCCCTCCGTGACGAGGATGCAGCCCCGCGGCTCAGCCCACGTCCTCCTGGGCGTCCGTCTGCTCCTCCGGCTCGGCGGGCGGCCCGATCGGGTCGGCCGTGACCGGGATGCGACCGGGTGTCGGCACCGGCGCGGACAAGTCGATGGTGCGGACGGTGCGTGGCGCGAGCGGCTTCGACACGTACGTCGGCCGGGTGATCGGGATCGGATCCCACAACGATGCGACCGCGTTCACCGGAATGCTCAGTTCGATCGAATGCTCGTGGTCGGCGACGTCGTCAGCGGTCAGCGAGATCGCGACCGTCTCCTCGTCGAGGCAGCCGCGGATCGCCTCGGCCCTCCGGGCGAAGTCGGCGCGCATCGCCCGAACGCTGAACCGCGCCACCACCAGGAACACCACGATCAGGCCGGCCGGGATCAGTGCTCCCCACCAGGCACCGATCCGGGCGATCGCCAGGCCCGCCACGATCAGCTGGACCAGCAGCAGGAAGATCAGCACGCGCCGCCGACGCTGCGCCGCCTGCAGGTCGTGCAGGTGCAGTTCACGCAACTGGGCCCGACGGGTGAGCGGGGTGGACACCGTCACGGTCGTACCCGGGTCGGCCTCGGCCAGGGACGTGCCGCTGCGCACGATCGTCACCGACGGCGTGAACGGGATCTCGGCTGCGGACTCCTCGGCGAGGTCGTCGCCGCGGTGGCGCAGGAAGTAGGGCACGAGGTACATGAGCCAGAACGCGGCAATCACCGCGAAGATCACACCCGTCATACCCACACTCGAACCGTATTGGCCGGGCCTGCCCATCCGTCCCACCCGTCCCGGAGTGTCGAAGAATCAGGAGACGGCCCGAGCACGATGCGACCCCGCGAACCCGAGCCCGACCGCCGGGCCCAGCCCGGCCCGGCGAGCCGCCGAGAATTCTCGCCGCCCACCCGGGGCTTCTATAGGGTGGTCCGCGTCCGTGGCAGGGCAGAGCCGGTCGCCATCACCCCACTCGTCGCGGATCCACCTGGCACCCGGAAGGCAGCATGGACAACCACCGCACCATCCCCCTCCTGGTCGACGTCGACACCGGTATCGACGACTCCCTCGCGCTGCTCTACCTGATGGCCAGCCCCGAGGCCGAGATCCTCGGCATCACCTGCACCGCGGGCAACGTGAACGCCCGCCAGGTCGCGACCAACAACCTCGCCTGGCTCGAGCTGTGCGACTACGCGGACGTGGAGGTCGCCCTCGGCGCCGAGGTGCCCGTGCTGCAGCCGCTGGTCACCACCGAGGAGACCCACGGGCCGCAGGGCATCGGCTACGCCGAGCTGCCCGCGCCGACGCGGCGCATCTCGGACCGGCACGCCACGCAGGTCTGGATCGAGGCCGCCCGCTCCCGTCCGGGCGAGATCACCGGGCTGGTCACCGGCCCGCTGACGAACCTGGCCCTGGCGATCAAGCTCGAACCCGAACTGCCCCTGCTGCTCAACCGGCTGGTCGTCATGGGCGGGGTCTTCAACCACGCCGGCAACACCCGGCCCACCACCGAGTGGAACATCTCCGTCGACCCGGACGCCGCCAAGATCGTCTTCGACGCGTTCTCGGTGCTGCCACCGGAGCGCCGACCCGTCATCTGCGCGCTGGACGTCACCGAGCGGATCGCGATGACGCCCGCCCACGTCGCCGCGCTGGGCCGCGCCGCCGGCAGCACACCGGAGGAGTCACTCTCGCTCGACGACCCCCCGGGCACCCGCTCCCGCGGCTCGAACGCGGTCGTCCGCCACCTCTCCGACGCCGTGCGCTTCTACATGGAGTTCCACCGCGCCTACGACCAGGGCGGGTACGTGGCCCACATGCACGACCCGTTCGCCGCAGCCGTGGCGCTCGACCCGTCCCTGGCCACCACCCGGCCCGCGACCGTGGACGTCGAACTCGCCGGCACGATCACCCGCGGCCAGACCGTCGCCGACTGGCTGGGCATGTGGGGACGCCCGGCGAACGCCGACATCGTCGTCGACACCGATCCCGAGGAGTTCTTCCGGCGCACCATCGAACGGGTCGGCGCGCTGGCCCGGCGCGTCGGCTGAACCCGCCTGCCGTCCACCCACCGTCCGTCAACCGAGGAGGCACCATGTCGGATCAGGCACCGCTGGATACCCGTCGTTCCCGCAACCGGCTGCTGGTCGCGGCCGGCGCGGTGATCGTCGTCGCGACCTACGCCTACCTCGTCGTGGCCCAGCCGGCAGGCATGGCTGACTCGGGCACCACGCGCGCTGGACTGATCGCCATGGCCGGCTACGTCATCGGCGCCGTGCTGATCGCTGCGGGTTCGATCCACCAGTTGCCCACCACGACCATCGCGATGATTCCGGTAGCGATCGCGGTGAACATCGTCGTCGGCCAGCTCGTCGCCGTGCTCGGCCTGCCGGTGTACCTCGACTCGATCGGGACCGTGCTGGTCTCCGTCCTCGCCGGACCTGCTGCCGGCGTGGTCACCGGCATCCTCGCCAATGTGATCTGGGGGCTCACTCTCAACCCGATCCCGCTGCCGTTCGCCGTCGTGCAGGTCGTGATCGCGGTGCTGGCCGGCACAGCGGCCAGGATCGGTGTGTTCCGCCGCGTCTACCTGCCACCGGTCGCGGGCCTGGTCACCGGCGTGGCGGCCGCAGTCGTGTCGGCCCCGATCTCCGCGTTCGTCTTCGGTGGGGCCACGGGCGGCGGCACCGGTGCGATCGTCGGTGCGTTCCAGGCGATGGGCCAGTCGCTGCTCGCCTCGACCACCCTGCAAGGGTTGCTGTCCGATCCGCTGGACAAACTGATCACCTTCACGGTGGTGGGGATCCTCCTCGCAGCCCTGCCCAGCCGCTTCCTGCAGCGGTTCCCGTTCGCGCGCGAGCACCGCGTCGTCACGACGGCACCGCTGGCGCCTCCGCCCAGCCCGTCCGAGTGAGCCGATGACCCGGGCCCAGTTCGTCGGCACCGGCTCCCCGGTCCACCGGCTCAACCCGGTGACCAAGCTGGTCGCGCTGCTCTCGATCCTGGTGATCGTGTTCGCGCTGCCGCAGTGGTGGGTCTCGGCGATCGTCGTGGTCGGGGTTCTCCTACCCGCCGCCGTCATCGCACGCTGCGGCGGCCCACTCATCGCCGTCGGCGGACGGATCCTGCTTCCGATCGTGGTGGTGCTGGTCCTCGTGCAGGGACTGACCTTTCCGGGTGGGCGCACCATGGTCTGGCAGTGGGGCGTGCTCAGCGTCACGGCCGAGGGGCTGCTGTTCGCGCTGAACGTCGGCGCACGGATCGTCTGCCTGGTGCTCGCCTCGGTGCTGCTGGTCCTGACCACGCACCCCGGCGACCTGATGTCGGCACTCACCGAGGCCGGCATGTCGCCGAAGTTCAGCTACATCATCTCCTCGACCCTGCAGCTGATCCCCGCGTTCCGATCGCGCGCGGACGCGATCCTGCTCGCCCAGCAGGCGCGCGGGTTGGCGGTCCCCCGCAATCCGTTGCGTCGGATCGGCGTCATGATGCCGCTGCTCGGACCCCTGGTGCTGGGCATGTTCACCGACGTCGAGGAGCGCGGCACCGCGATGGAGGCCCGCGGCTTCGGCTCGACCGCCCGTCGGACCGCCCTGGAGGCCATCCCCGACTCCACGGCCCAGCGCGTGGCCCGCTGGGTGATGCCCCTGGTCGCCGTGGCAGCCGTGGTGGTGCCGCTCGTGTGGGAGGTCCTGTGATCCAGCTGGCCGACGTCTCCTACGCCTATCCCGATTCCGGGCGATTCGTGCTCGAGCACGTCGACCTGCGGATCGAACCGGGGACGATCACCGGGGTGGTCGGGGCGTCCGGGGCCGGCAAGACGACCCTGGCCAAGATCCTGTCGGGGTTCATCCCGCACGTGGACGGCGGGCAGCTGAGCGGATCGGTCGTGATCGGCGGACGCGACCTCTCCGGGCTTCCCCTCGCGGCCTGCGTCTCGCAGGTGGGGCTGGTGATCCAGAACCCGTTCAACCAGATCTCCGGCGCCCGCTACACCGTCCGTGGTGAGCTCGCATTCGGCATGGAGAACCTGGGCACGCCGCGCGACGAGATGGCCAGCCGGGTCGCGGAGGTGGCCGGGCTGCTGCGGATCACCGACCTGCTCGACCGCTCGCCCTACGAGCTGTCCGGCGGCCAGCAGCAGCTGGTGGCGATCGCGTCCATGCTGGTGCTGCGCACGCCCGTCCTGGTCATGGACGAGCCCACCTCGCAGCTCGACCCCGTCGGCACCCGGATGGTGTTCGGCGTGCTCTCCCGCCTGCGCGGGGCGGGCACGACGATCGTGGTGTTCGAGCACAAGCCGGAGCTGCTGCACGCGCACGCCGACCGGCTGCACGTGCTGGCCGGGCGCAGGATCGCCGCGTCCGGGTCGCCCGGCGAGATCCTTTCCGACCCGCGCACCGACCAGTGGGGTGTCAGCGCCACCCGGTACACCCGTGCCGCGCGGCTGGCCCGCGAACAGGGCCTGGTTCCCGCCGAGGCACCGCTGCCGGTCTCCTTCGAGCAGGCGGCGGCGTTCTTCGGCTGGTCGGCCCGGACGAGGCCGCCGTCCCCGGAGGATGCGAGGTGAGCATCGCGATCGAGTTCGTCGACCTCCACTTCCGCTATCCGGGCGGCGTGGAGGCGGTGCGTGGCGTCAGCCTCACGGTCAGCGCGGGTGAACGGGTGGCGATCGTCGGCGAGAACGGCGCGGGCAAGACGACCCTCGTCCGCCACCTGAACGGCATCCTGCGGCCCACCTCAGGGACGGTGCTGGTCGGCGGCGCGTCCACCCGCGACCGGTCGATCGCACAGCTCGCCGCACAGGTCGGGTACATCTTCCAGAACCCCGACGAGCAGCTGTTCGCGAGCACGATCGGCGCGGACGTCGAGTTCGGGCCGCGCAACCTGGGCTGCACGCCGAGCGAGGCCGCAGCGCGCGCCGCGTCCGCCCTGGCCACAGTGCAGTTGCAGGACCAGGCGGGCCTGCATCCGCACCACCTGTCGCCCAGTGAACGCAAGCGGGTCGCGCTGGCCGGCGTCCTCGCGATGCAGACCCCGGTGGTGGTGCTCGACGAGCCGACCACGGGGCAGGACGCCCGCGGGGTGGAGATCGTCGCGGGCGTGGTGGATTCAATCGCCGCCCAAGGGCGCACCGTGGTCGCGATCACCCACGACATGGACTTCTGCGCCGAGCACTTCGACCGGGTGGTGGTGATGGCCGACGGGCTGGTGCAGGCCGACGGGGACACCCGGGCCGTGTTCGACCAGGTGGGAACGCTCGAACGGGCCGCCGTCGAACCACCGCAGCTGCTGCGCCTGGCCGCCCACCTGGGCTGGCACGCCCGTCCGCTCACCCCTGCCGAGTTCGTCGATGCCTCAACCCGGGAACCACGCGACCTCGGGACGCGGGTGGACTGAAAGGGGACGGTTCTCTTTTCGGCCACCCTTCGACCAGCTCCGGCTCGTCGACCGCGGGGTGGCCGAAAACGGAACCGTCCCCTTTTCGGCCAGCTTCGGCCAGCTCCGGTCAGACCGGCTCGGCGCGGTGCTGCGAACGGTCCTCGAAGCGGGCGAGGACGCCGCCGGGCACCTCCTCGGGGGTGAGCACGAACACATCGTGGTCGCGCCAGGCGCCGTCCACGTGCATGTAGCGCTCCCGGCGTCCCTCGTAGCGGAAGCCGAGCTTGCGCACCACCGCGAGGCTGTTGGCGTTCTGGGGACGAATCGCGATCTCGATCCGGTGCAGCCGGAGCTCGTCGAAGCAGTAGTCGCAGGCCATCGCGACCGCGGTGGGGATGATCCCCCGGCCCGCCCAGGTCGGGTCGATCCAGTAGCCCATCTGCGCCCAGCAGGCCGAGCCGCGAGTGATCCCGGACACGGTGACCTGCCCAGCGAAAACCCCCTTGCGCGCTCCCGGGGGCGTGTACTCCACCGCCCAGGGCAGCATCAGCCCGCGCCGGGCGCGGGCCGTGAAGGTGGACACGAGCTGCGCGAAAGTGAGGCCGGGCTCCGGCGACTCGGGCGGACGCGTGGAGTCCCACGGCCGAAACCAGGCCCCGGAGCGCTGCCGGATCCGGGCCCAGTCCTGCTCGTCCCTGCGGCGCAGCGGACGCAGCGTGATCGGCCCGTGACTCAGCCGCACCGGCCAGGATGAGCCCGCCATCGGCGTCCGCTAGTCCAGCAGCCAGCAGGTCACGTCGCTGTGCGCCGCGACCGGATCGGTACCGGGCGGGATGACCACCAGGGCGTTGGCCTGAGCCAGCTCCGCCGCACCCGGACGACTGCCGGGCACCGGGACGACCCGTCCCGGCGCATAGTGGCCCAGCGCCAGCCGGGTCCTCGACGGCTCGGCGTCCAGCGGACGGGTGAGCGAGGCGACCGCCTCCGGGAGTGCGGCCTCCTCCAGCCCGGCCAGGCGGCGCACCAGCGTCCGGGCGACCAGCTGGTAGGCGAGGTAGGCGGGCACAGCGCCGGCCGGCAGCACCAGGACGGGCGCCCGCTCGGGCCCGACCACGGCGAAGACCTGGCGTCCGGGCAGTGCGTCGACCTCGGCGACGTCGATCTCGCCGAGTCCTGCGAGCATCGCCACCAGGTCATCGGTGACCTCGGTGATCAGCAGCACGAGGTCGGCGCGAACCAGCTGCTCGGACAACGTCTGCGCCAGCTCCTTCGGCTCGGCAGGCACGATGCCGGTGGTGAACACCTGGGCGCCGTCGCGACGCGCGGACGCAGCGAGCATCGTCGTGCAGGAGTCGTAGCTCTCGCTGAGCCGGGTCAGCGGCAGACCCGGCTCCACCAACGCCGTGTCGGCGGTGAGCACGACGACCCGGGGCCGCGGGCGGGCGAGGACCTTGTCGTGGCCCACCTCGGCGATCAGGCCGAGCACCCGCGGAGTGAGTTCGGTGCCGTTGGGCACCAGCAGGTCGCCGTCGGTGATCCGCGAGCCGGCCAGGACCAGGTTCTGCTGCACCCGGACCTCGGAGGCGAACTGCACTACGTCGCCGACCCGGAGGCCCTCGGCGAGCGGCACCACGGTGTCCGCGCCCTCGGGGACGGGCGCGCCCGCGGCGATCCGGACGGCGGCGCCCTTCGGCAGCGGCGCGCCGCGGTAGCCGACCGCGTCGATCTCGTCCACGACCGGGAGCACGACGGGCATCCGCGGGCTCGCACCGACGAGGTTGGCCGCACGAACCGCCCAGCCATCGGTGGTGGCTGCAGTGAATGTGGGCAGGTCGAGGTCGGCGACGATCGATTCGCACAGGGTCAGGCCGGCGGCGTCGAGGAGCCCGATCCCGAAGGGATGCAGGGCGTGCACGTGGCCCAGCAGGAACTCGCGGTGGACGGCGAGGCCGCGCAGACCTCCGTCCGCAGCGACGGGCGCGCCGGGCAGATAGGTCGGCGCCACGGGGGATTCGACCGCCGGCTCAGCCGGGGATGCTTCCTTGGGACGGGGGAAGAGAGGCATGCGCCTACGATAAGTCCGTGACCTTCGAGGGCCCGGTAGGCCAGCCGCGAGCCAGCCGATCGAAGGCGGAGTTGCGTACCCGCTTGCGGGCCGCCCGGTCCGCGCGGACGGAGGACCCGGTCGGGGACGACGCACGGACCGTGCGGGCGCTGGCCGCGTGTGCCGGGGCGGAGGTGGTCGCCGCCTACGTCGCACGTCCGGACGAACCCGCCACCGCGGACCTGATCGAGACCCTGCGCCTGGCCGACGTGCAGGTGCTGCTGCCGGTGTTGCGACGCGAGCCCACCTGGGCCTGGTACGCCGGGCCGGAGCACCTCTCCCCCGGCCCGCTCGGCATCCCCGCCCCGGACGGGCCGGCGCTCGGCCCGCAGGCCCTCGGACAGGCACAGTGGATCTGGCTTCCCGGGCTGGCCGGCACGCCGGATGGTCGCCGGCTCGGCGCCGGCGGCGGCTGGTACGACCGCGCGCTGGCCTGGGCCTCGCCGCGTGCCCGGCTGGGTCTGTTGCTGTTCGACGACGAGGTTCTGGACGACGTGCCGACGCAGGAATGGGACCGTTCCGTCCACATCCTGGTCACCGAGCGACGCAGGGTGGACGCGGAATAGCCGGATCGATTTCAGGGTTTCACCAGGCGCTGGCTACAATTCCGCCAGCCCACGGAATCACAGGAAGTGACCATGCCCACCTACCAGTACCGCTGCACATCGTGTGACACGGAAGTGGAGGCCGTCCAGAAGTTCACCGACGACCCGCTCACCGACTGTCCCGAGTGTGACGGCAGCCTGCGCAAGGTGTTCAACGCCGTCGGCGTGGTCTTCAAGGGTTCCGGGTTCTATGCCACCGACAACCGCAGCAAGGGTCGGACGAACGCAGCCAAGCCGGCCACCGCCTCGGCGGAGGGGTCGAAGCCGGAGTCGAAGTCCGGGGCCGCGTCCGCGTCATCCACAGGGGCGTCCAGCGCGGCCTGAGCCTGTGGACGGGTGACCGGTCCCGGGGGTCACTGCCCAGACTCCCCCATGTGCAACTCTCATCGATTCGTCGCGCCTTCCGCTGGCACCGTCGCACCTTCGCGGCGCTGTTCGTCGCGGTCGCGGTGCTGGCAGGGCTGAACGCGCTCACGTCGCGAACCGGACCGGGGATCCCGGTCGTCGTTGCGACCCGGACGATCGTCGGCGGCACCACCGTGACCGCGGATGACCTCGCCGTCGCCACGGCTCCCGCTGAGTTCGTGCCTGAGGGAGCCTTCACCGCCATCGACGCGGTGGTCGGCCGCATCACGGTGGTCGACCTGCCGGCGCGGGCCGCGCTCACCCCGTCCGCGCTGCTGGGTGGTGAGGGTCAGATCGCGGCAGGCAAGCTCGCCCTGCCGGTGCGGTTCGCCGAGTCCGCAGCGGTTTCGCTGCTCCGGGTGGGCAGCCGCATCGATGTGCTCGGCGCCACCGCGGGGAGTTCGGAGTACGGCGTGGTCGCGTCGGACGTCCGTGTGGTCGCGATGCCGGCGTCCGGAGAGGGCGGCGTGCTGGGCGGCAGCGATTCACCGATCGTGCTGCTGGAGGTGGATTCCGCGGAGGCCTCGCGGATCTCCGCGGCCGCGTCCGTCTCATCAGTGGGCTTCGCCCTGCGCTGAGACCCGTTCCTCCTTAGGGTGGCAGACCCAACCACCCAGGAGGAGACGAAATGGCGGGCTTCAAGGAGTTCCTGATGCGCGGGAATCTGATCGATCTCGCGGTCGCGTTCATTCTCGGCGCATCGTTCGGGAACGTCGTCACGGCGTTCACCAAGATCATCATGGACATCATCGGAAAGCTCGGCGGCAATCCCGACTTCAGTACGGTGGCCATCGGCGGCGTCAACATCGGCGTGTTCATCACCGCCGTGGTCTCCTTTGTGATCATGGCGGCGGTCCTCTACTTCGGCGTCGTCAAGCCGTACGAGAGGATCCGGAGCATGACCAGCAAGCCTGCGGTCGACGAGCCCGGCAAGCCCACTTCCGAGGACCTTCTCGTCGAGATCCGCGACCTGCTCGCGAAGAAGTAGACAGCCACGTCGTGATCCGGCCGCGCGTCCGCGCTGGTGTGACGGACGGGACAGGCGGGACGCCGCGAGTGGCCGGGTCGCGACAGGGTGGACATCACCCGACGTGGTGGGGCGGCACCTCACGCAGCAGCCGGAGTTCGTCGGCGGTGAGCCTGCGGCGGGCGGACGGCGGCCGCGTCTCCAGCGTGACGAGGTCGAGTTCCTGCCTCACGCGGGTGAGCGCCGCGGCCAACTGCGCCGCACCGCAGCCTTCGCGCTGGCCAGCCGGCACCGGATGCGGCCAGGCACGCTCGGCGGCGGCCTCCGCACGCGCGTGCTCCGCGATCCGCTCACGGGTCCAGCCGGCGGCCGCGAGGTCGGCGACGAGGGCCGCCGGATCCGGCGCTCCCGGCTCGGGCAGCGGCAACGCCTCGCCGGTGAGAGCGCAGGCGAGCGCGGTGTGCCAGCGACCGCTCACCGGTAGTGCCGCGGCGTACCCGCGTCCGGCAGGTCGACCACGCCGACAACCGCGCTCGGCTCGTCGAAGAGCCACTCGCCCCGGACTCGCAGCGACTCGGCCTCGCGCAGCGATGGCACCACACTGACCAGCCGGTCGAAGTCGTCGATCAGCTTGTAGGCGCCGCCCAGGTCGACCCCGGGGATCCGGTCGACCTGGCTGTGCAGGCGGCCGTCCTCGCCGAGGTCGAACACGTCGGAGCGCAGCAGCATCAGCTCGTTCGTGGTCTTCACCGGCAGGAACCGGTCCCTGCCGACGGCGACCGCGGTCGCGCCCGGGAACACCTCGATCGCCGCGCCCATCGCGCTCTCCAGCTGGACGACCTTCGGCGAGCTCGGGTCGGACGGGTCGACGGTCTTCTCGTTGCGGATCAGCGGCAGGCCGAGGACGCCCTTGCGCTCGCGCAGGATGTCCCGTACCTGGACCAGGTCGAGCCACAGGTTGTTCGCATGGAAGTACGGGTGGCGGTGCTCGTCGGTGAAGAAGTCCAGCTCCTCCGGCGCGGTCTGGGCGGTGTCGCGCAGGATCAGCTGCCCGTCGGCGATGCGCACCGCGAGGTGGCCGCCCTTGCGGTCGTTGATCGTGCGTGGGCAGACCTCGGCCGCGTAGGGTGCGCCGGACGCAGCGAACCAGCCCGCGAGGGTCGCATTGGGGGCGGCGCCCAGATTGTCGCCGTTCGCGACGGACGCGTAGCGGAAGCCGGCCTCGATCAGGGCGTCCAGCAGACCCGTGCCCCACAGCGCCGGGTAGAGGTCGCCGTGCCCCGGCGGGCACCACTCGAGGCTCGGATCAGCGGGCCAGGAAACCGGCTCGAGACTGTCGAGGAGGATCTTCGGCTCGGCATTCTGGAGGAAGTCCAGCGGGAGCCCGGCCACGGCCAGGTCGTCGTAGGCGGCGAGATGAGCGAGCGTGTCTTCGCTGGTGCGGAAGCTGTTCATGAACACCAGCGGCAGCCTGGCGTCGTAGCGCCGCCGGGCGTACCGGACCTGCTTGACGATCAGGTCGAGGAAGGTGTGTCCGTCCCGGACCGGCAGCAGGGTCTTGGCCGCCTCGAGGCCCATGGACGTGCCGAGCCCGCCGTTGAGCTTGATCATCACCGTCAGCTGCAGGGCGGCGCGGGCTTCCGCCTCGCCCACGTCGACCTGGTCGAGCTGGGGAGGGTCGAGCAGAGGACGGATCGTGGCCTCGCGGATCACGCCGGTGGCGCCGGAGGCACAGAGCTTCCAGTAGTGGCGGAAGTTGTCGATGGCTGCGGAGTTGACGCCGGCCGCGCGCATCTTGTCCAGGCACTGCTCCAGGGCGGGTTCGCTCATGGCTCGATGCTAACGGCCGGACCTTCCCGACGCCGTCACCGGCGGGGCTGCGAGACCCGGACGGGCTGTGCGGACATAGCGAGAGTGACGCACATCGAAGGGCTTGAAGCCGTCTACCCACCCCCAGGAGACAACATCGCGTGCGTCACTCTCAGTTGCCGACTCTATCGGACGGGTGGCCCAAAACAAACTCGAATGACCAATTACCCAGCAGCTTCACAGCTACTTTCGCCCCTAGCCGGGGACCGCGTCCCCCGTCCGAGGGACCGAATCGAGGCGGTAGGCTGGTTGCCGCCCCCGCGGGGGGTTGGGCCCCATAGCTCAGGGGATAGAGCAGAGGTTTCCTAAACCTTGTGTCGCAAGTTCGAATCTTGCTGGGGTCGCCATCTGTCCTGAGCGTGAGATATGCTTCTGACAAGCACAAACGCGGAGCCTCAGAAGCCCTCTGAAGTGATCACCAGACAACACAAGTGGTCGCTCGTGGCGGGAGATATCGCACGTATATCGCACGACGTGCGATCTGCCGGGGCTCCCGGACGCTCGGGAGGTTGCCATGGGCAGGCGAGGCTTCGGCTACGTGAGGCGGCTACCGTCGAAGCGGTACCAGGCCAGCTACGCGGGCCCGGATCTCCAGCGGCACGTGGCGCCGACGACCTTCACGACCAAGGCGGACGCCGAGTCCTGGCTCGGCGCGGAGCGGAAGGTCGTCGAGTCCGGCAGCTGGCGTCCGCCCGCCGTCCGGGAGGCCGAGGCCCGGCGCAGCGTCCAGACCGAGACGCTCGGCGAGTACTCCGCCCGCTGGATCGTCCAGCGGCGGGTGAAGGGCGAGCCGCTGCGTCCGAACACCGTGATCGACTACCAGCGCGCACTGAGGCTCTACATCACGCCGCACCTGGGCGAGCGACCGATCACCGAGATCACCCGCTCCGATATCCGCGACTGGCACGCGAACCTGCTGCGCAGCGTGAAGGACCGTCCGAAGGCGAAGGCATACGCCGTGCTGCGGACGATCATGAACGCCGCGGTCGAGGACGAGCTGATCGACGTGAACCCGGTGAGCATTCGCGGGGCTGGCATCGCCCGCCGCAAGCACGGCATCGAGCCGGCCACGCTCGAGGAACTGGATGCCATCGTCGCGGAGATGCCGAAACGGCTCCGACTCATGGTGCTGCTCGCCACCTGGTGCGCGCTGCGCTACGGCGAACTGGCCGAACTGCGCCGCCGCGACATCGACCTGAGCAACGACGTGATCAAGGTGCGGCGAGCCGTCACTTTCACCCCGAACGCAACCACGGTCGGGCCGCCGAAGACCGACGCCGGCGTCCGCGACGTCGCCGTGCCACCCCATCTGCACCGGGCGCTCCGCGACCACCTCAAGGACCACACCAAGCCCGGCCGCGACAGCCTCCTGTTCCCCGCCGACTCCGGCGGCCACCTCCACGAGTCCGTTGTCTACAGGCACTGGAACAAGGCCAGGATGGCAGCCGGACGCCCCGACCTGCGCTTCCACGACCTCCGCCACACCGGAGCGACCCTCGCCGCCCAGGCCGGCGCCACGACAGCCGAGCTGCAAGCCCGGCTCGGCCACACCACAGCCGACGCCGCGATGATCTACCAGCACGCCGCGAAGGGCCGCGATCGGCAGCTCGCCAAGCGACTCTCGAAGCTCGCAGGCGGATAGCTCACCGTTCCGACGACGCCATCATCGTGTGTCACCGCGCCGATGGATGGGTCTCGTTCGACTCCGAACGCGGCTGCGAGCCGTCGCTCGTGCTTCACCCACGAAGCTCGCAGCCGAGATCGCGATCAGCCGGTCCAGACGGCCAGCACGGACCACGCCAGCGAGCGGGTCCGTAACCTGCTGCCTGCTCTGGCAACCGCACGAGGCGCACCGATTCCCAGCTCTACATATCTCCTACTGGAAACCCGAGATGCAACGCCAAGGATCGCCACCACGGAGGTGGTCCACGTGAGAAGATCTGATGTGGCATTCGGCGCCCCTGAGGAGCTCACATGGATCTCGAACTCAACACGTATGCAGAGCGACAGGCGGAGGAGGCGCAAAAACACGACGCATTTTCAGCTATAAACCTGCGCCACATCAGGGGCGCAGTAGCCGAAGCCCTCACCAGCTTTGGACGCCTCGGCTTGCTGGAGGAGTACACCAAGCATGATATCTCGCACATCGATGCGATGCTTGAGATGTATGACTGGATCATCCCCACGCCCACCAAGTCCCTCATGACGCCAGCGGACTGGCTCCTCGTCACAATCACTACCTACCTCCACGACTTCGGGTTACTGGTCACTCGCGACGAATTCGAGAGACGCAACGCTTGCGACTCTTACGCCGCCTTCGCTCGCCGAGTTACGCAAAGCGATGAACCGAGCACAATGGACTATAGGTCTCAGATAGCAAAGATGGACCACGAAGAGAAGGAGCGGTTCCTATATCAGGAGTTTGTAAGGAGCAATCATGCTCAACGCATTCGAGCCTGGCTCCAGGAAACGCCCGACCTTTCGTGGGGAGGTGATCCTCGGATCACCGAAGCATTGAACACGCTTCTCGGTTCCTTGGAAGAGACATTCCTTGAGGACGTTGGCCTGGTCTGCGAGAGTCATCATCTGGATGATATCAACGACTCGCGGAAATATCCCGTAAGTCGGCCGTACGGCCGGACCCATCAGGAAGAAGCAAACGTTCAATATGCCGCGTTTCTTCTTCGCACGTCGGACCTGCTTCACATTACCAAGGATCGCGTTCCCTCAATGGCCGCCGTGGTCATCAACCCCCGCAATCCAAAGAGCCAAGTGGAGTGGGCAAAGCAAAGGGCCGTGCGCTCCGTCCGTCCTCTCCAGCCCGCAAGGAGTACCGAGGGAGAGGGTGCTCCGATCGACACTATCGAGGTGCATGCGACATTCAAGGAGGCGGAGGGGTACTTTGGCCTCACGGCGTACCTCCAGTATGCGAGTCGGCAGCTGTCTCAGACGCACAGCTGGTCCAATGACTCGCTCGCTACAGGCACCACCAATTACGTCTTCCCGTGGCGCCGCATAGACATGTCCCACATCGAAGCCAAGGGGTTCATTGCCGAGCCATTCGAGTTTTCTATCGACCAGGGAAAAATCCTAGATCTGTTGACTGGACACACCTTATACAACGACACTGGCGTCGTGATTCGCGAGCTAGTGCAAAATTCTCTAGACGCGGTGCGGCTGCAGGCGCAGCTTTCAGATTCCTCATATACGCCGCGAATTGATATTCAATGGAATTCAACCGATAAGGCTCTTTGCATTACGGACAACGGCGTCGGCATGACTCAGTCGACGATAGAACGCAACTTTCTCAAAGTCGGAGCCTCGCGATACCAAGAGGCCGACTTCCGAAAGCAGCACCCTGACTTCACCCCCATAAGTCGATTTGGAATCGGCGTGCTGTCAACATTCATGGTCGCGGACGACGTGTCTGTGTCGACTACTCACCAGAGCGAGCCCCAGGCGAGGCAGTTGAGTCTTCGAGACGTACACGGTCAGTACTTGGTCCGGCTAGTAGATAAGCATGCCGAGGGAATCCCACCACAGATGTGCGACCATGGAACGTCAGTCCGAATCAAGCTGCGCCCGAGCGCCGAACTGGAGGCGGTTAGGGACATCGTTCGACATTGGATTCTTGTCCCAGGCTGTGAGTTGTGGCTGACTGTGGACGACGGAGAGCCAGAGAAGGTGGGTTTCGATTCGGTCAGCCAGGCGCTCACGCAGGCACTGATTGACGGAGGCTTGGCGCACCAGGGGGATACGGGCTTGATCGACGCTTACGGACGCCCCGTGGAGGTTCGGAGCTATACCGCGGACGGGATCGAGCTGAGCTATGCAGTGTCATGGAGCCGCTGGCTTCAGGAGTGGCAGTTCTTGAAGGTGGAACGCGATCCCGAGGAGCGCGCTGAATCTGAGGCGCCGGTCTTGGGGTTGTCGATTGGTGGTATTCGCGTCACCACCGCACCCGCCGGATTTCGTGTCGGAGGCTTGGCGGCCATGGCAAACGCGACGGGTAAGGGTTCACCGCGAACGAATGTGGCACGGAGCGCGATCGAAAAGACAGACGAGTACGACCAAATGCTGCGCCAGATCTACAGCGGGTACGTCGACCATATCGCCAAGGAGATGCATGCGATGAGTTCTGAACGAGGCGCATCACTGACGCGCGCTGCGACAGAAGCATCCTTCTTGGCAGAGGATGTAGCTCAATGGCCTGCCGATTCCAACGAAATTCGTCGCAGTGTTCTACGCACGATCCCGGCGCTAGTCATAGAGGAGAACGGGCATCGGCACGTTCATTCACTCAGCGAGCTAGAGAAGCGGGACGAACTAGCTTCGATAGAGAGTACGACGTTGTCGAGCCTCGAGAACGTTCTTTGGTCAATTCGCGATAGTGGCGATGCTACGCTGGCAGGACTGCTAGACGCACTAGGTCGTGATGAAAGCCTTCCTGAGGTCCCAATCATGTGCGGGCTCGGGAGGGCCGGCTTCCTTGGTCAGACGTTCGCCTCAGAATGGGAAGTATCGCGCATTGAGGGCGCTGATGGCTTGCGGACGCTCAGGACAACATGGAAGCGTCGGTCGAGCCCCGCCCGCTGGCGGCGTCCCGCGACCTACTCGGAAGTACCTCAGAATCTGATAAGACACGCTCGAGATATGTCTTGGGGACTCATGAGGGTCATCGATGCTGTCAGGCTGGCGGCCACCGATGACATCGATGTGGTGAACATTTCCGGCAGTTTGGTTGCTTGCCACGGACAAGTTCTCGTTCTTCCCGGTAGTGCGTTTCTCGCCATCGAGCCGGCCAATCCCGATGTGCCCGAAAGACTTAAGGATTGGTGCACGGGGTATATACTCGCGCTCACTTCAGGACAGTTCGCTGCCGCGAGGCGCGGGCTGCATAATCGCCGGCCGGAGATTGAGTCGGCGGGTAGGGACAAGTGGATCACTACCCTGATCAAGGACCTGGACGATTTTGGATTTTCTGAACTTCTCTCTTTGGAGTCGGTGGCCAACGCACTTACTGCGACCGACTTGGAGGTTCTGGACGTCATGAGGTGGGACCAGCGGCGCGAAAGTGAATGACGGCACTCTTGCATGCCTGGTCGACTATGAGGTGTCTGTGAATGGAGCCAGCTGATGATGAGCAACGACCACCGGGCCTTGGGAGGAGATTTCCTTGATCAGACGAATAGAGTGGAAGACCTGTTAAGACTTGCTGAAAGACTGCGGCTGCGATCTCACCGTTCCGCTAGGGCACATTTCTTGGCCGGAAAGAGGTTGAGCCGCCTGCATCTGCTCTTGGGCGTTCCGAATATCGCTCTGACGGCGATTGTCGGTACTGCCATTTTCTCCAGCTTATCGAGCAGTTATGGTGAGTTGGTGGTGCTCGGAGCCGGCGTGTTAACCGCGCTGGCAGCCGTGCTTGCAGCACTGCAGACCTTTTTGCGTCATGGGGAAATCGCCGCCCAGCATCGTTTAGCGGGGGTGCAGTTCGCTTCGCTCAAACGAGAGCTTGATGTCTTCATCCTTGAAGTTCGCAGCCACTCGCAGCCCATTGAACGAAGAATAGACGCCCTGCGAGAGCTGAGCTCACGCTTTGGGCGCATTGAGGAGTCAGCGCCAGACGTGGCAGACAGTTGGTATGACCAAGCGCGTACGGAGCAAGCTGGCGACCAAGAAGGCGTGTGAGAGTCATCATTCGCGCGCTGGGCGACCCCGCTTCTTCGGCAACCTGACTCGAAAGAGGCTGCCGTGCGACGCGGGATAGAAGCGTCTGAAGCGCATCATCCTGCCGTGGTGCGCGAGGGTACCTGTCGGCCACTGCACCTCCGAGACACAACCGCCCTCAGCATCGCCCGGCTCGCGGTCGAGACGGAGGATGCGTCTTTCCGGCTGCTATCGACCGCGCCCGTACACGCGGGCTCTGTCGGAAAGGTCGATTCGCGGGTCCGGAAGATCGGGAGTTGTGCCTATCGCAACGCTCTGTCAGTTGCTCTCGTCTCCAATTGTCCAGGCTGAACCCGCGGCCGACCGGTGAAAGCTCTGCGCGCTCAGGCCAGACCGACGCGGAACCTCTCACGAACCCGACCAGTCGAGCCGACGGTCCAGGGCCACCCACCACCCCAGCCCGCTTCTGAAGCACAGCCATCCTCGGGCCTCCCTCGCACTCGATGGCTCCCGCCCACGTCGAAGCACGTCAGACGCCAAGCCGGACCCCGCCCCGACCGTGATACACAATGTGCATTGCCGGTGGGGGACGTGGCGGAGGGCGGGTTCAGACTCCTTGGCGAGGTAGTCGTCGATGGATTCGCGGGCAAGTTCAGATTCGCTGACTCCGGCGGCCTGGGCGGCTCGGTGAAGCCGGTCTTGGAGGCAGCGGGGCTGCCTGATCCGGCGGTGTCGGCCGTTCGCCGTCACCCAGCTGGACCTCCGTGGTCGACTCCTCCTCAACACCGAAGGGGCGCACGTCCCTACCCTCGACCCCTGTCGGCAGCCTGAGCCGCTGCGAGCGGGGGAACGTGGGGGAACACGTTTCTGGCAAGGCCTGACGCCCGATCGTCTGCGGCCACGCCCCGCCCTGCTCGGGGCAGGGGGAACGTTCTCGGTAACGCTGGCCTGTTCAGCTTCGCGCAGAAGTTGACCCTGGTCGCGTCCTGATCGCCTTCCGGTTTGGCCTAGGGAGGGTAGGAGGTTCCGCGCTTGAGGAGGTGGGCAGGCGATGTTGTCGACCGGTTCGGTGTCCTGAACGGACCGGTTGGACGGCTTAAGGAAGCGTCCACGGCTCGCGTCCCGGGGTCGACGGGTCGTGAAAGCTCCCGGGCCGGTTTGTCCGGATCGGCGTGCCGTCTTCGGCTCAGTGGGGTGAGAAGTCGGGAAGAACCCGGCCAGCCAGCGTCCTGATCGGCGCCGGGCGGGGCTTAGGGAAGGCAGAGGAGGTGGTCGGTCGTGATGACGGTAAAGAAGCTGGCGGGCGGGCCGGTGTATGACTACCTGATCCGGCAGGTCGCGGTGCAGGATGCCCGGGTGCCAGCCGGCGGCCTGACCTCGTACTACTCCGAGAAGGGCGAGGCTCCCGGGACGTGGATCGGTGCCGGCCTGGACGGTCTGGGCATGAGCGCCGGCGAGATCGTGACCGAGGCCCAGATGAACCACCTGTTCGGCACCGGCGAGCACCCCAACGCCGACCAGTTGCGGGTGGCCGCGGCCGCCGCGGGCCTGTCACCGGCAGAGGTCGAGGCCGCGGGCAGGGTGGGGGCGACGTTCCGGAAACGCGAGCCGGTCCGCAACGAGTTCGCCGAGGAACTCCTGGCGCGGTGCCGTGCCTGGAACGCGGCCGCGGGCCGTCCGGTCCGAGCGAAGCTGCCCGAGGACGTGAAGGCTGCGCTGCGGACCCAGGTGGGCCGGGAGTGCTTCCTGCGTGCCTACGGCCGCGAACCTGTGGGTGAGACCGAGCTGCTCGGCGAGATCGCCCGCTGGTCGAAGAAGTCTCCGGTGACGGTGGCCGGCTACGACCAGGTGTTCTCCCCACCGAAGTCGGTCTCCGCGTTGTGGGCGATGGCGGACAAACAGGTCGCCGCGCTGATCGAGCGCTGTCACCAGGCCGCCGTCCGTGGTGCCCTGTCGTATCAGGAGCGGGATGCGTTGTTCACCCGGACCGGGACCGACGGGGTCCGGCAGGTCGATGCCCGCGGCATGATCGCCGCCGCGTTCGTGCACCGCGACTCCCGCGCCGGCGACCCGGACCTGCACACCCACGTCGCCGTCGCGAACAAGGTCCAGTCCCTTGACGGGCGCTGGCTGGCGATCGACGGCCGGACCCTGTTCAAGTCGCACGTCGCGACCTCCGAAACCTACGACGCGCTGCTGCGGGCGCACCTCACCGACACCCTTGGCGTCGGCTGGGTCGCCCGCCCCTCCCGCAACGGCCGGCGTCCGGTGTGGGAGATCGACGGCATCGACCCCACCCTGTGCTCCCGGTGGTCGTCGCGGCGGGTCGACATCGAGGCCGAGGCCGCGGACCTGGCGACCAAGTTCCGCACCGCGCACGGACGCCCACCGACCGGGCTGGAGATGATCCACCTCGCCCAGCAGGCCAACCTCGCCACCCGAGACCCGAAACACGAACCCCGCACCCTCGCCGAACAACGCACCACGTGGCGCGCCCAGGCCGACCAGCACCTCGGCCCGCAGGGTGTCGACCAGATACTCCGGCAGGCACTCACGCCCCACCCCCGGCCGGCGATGATCCTGAGCCCCGAATGGCTGGAGCAGCTCGCGGCCTCGGTGACTGCCGAGGTCGAGGCCAGCCGGGCGACCTGGCAGGGCTGGCACGTCCGCGCCGAAACCCTGCGCCACCTCGCCGGACTGAACCTGGCACCCGAGCAGATCGAGCCGGTCGCCGACCACATCGTCGACCTGGTCCTCCACACGAACTCGTTCCGGCTCGACCCCGACGACCCGGTCACCGCGCCCGACCTGCTGCGCCGCCGCGACGGCCACAGCGTCTACGAGCTGGCCGGCGCCACCACCTACAGCTCCGGACGCATCATCGCCGCCGAGAAGAACCTCCTCGCCACCGCCCAGCTCACCAACGGACGCACCATCGATCCCGCACTGGTCGAGTTGGCCCTGCTCGAATCGGTCGCCAACGGCACCACCCTCAACGACGGGCAGGCCCGGCTGGTCCGCGAACTCGCCACCTCCGGACGCCAACTCCAACTCGCCATCGCACCGGCCGGCACCGGCAAGACCACCGCCCTCGAAGTCCTCGCCAACGCCTGGACCAGCAGCGGCGGCACCATCATCGGACTCGCCCCCTCCGCCGCCGCCGCCCACGTCCTCGCCGAACACCTCGACACTGCACCCTGCGACACCCTCGCCAAACTCCTCGACAGCCTCGACCACCCGGACCGGGCCCCCGGCTGGACCCAGACGATCACCCGCGACACGCTGGTGCTGATCGACGAGGCCGGGATGGCCGACACCCCGACCCTGGACCGGATCGTCACCCACATCACCAGCCTGGGTGGCAGCGTCCGACTGATCGGGGACGACCACCAGCTCACGGCCGTCGCCGCCGGCGGCATCCTCACCGACCTCGCCCACGCACCCGGCACCGTTCGCCTCGAAGAAGTCCTCCGGTTCAGCGACCCCGCCGAAGCCGCCGCCAGCCTCGCCCTGCGCACCGGCAACACCACCGCGATCGCGTTCTACGCCGACAACGGCCGGCTCCACCCCGCCGACGCGGCCAGCATCACCAGCCAGATCCTCGACTCCTGGACCCGCGACCGGCACGCCGGCCTCGACGCGATCATGCTCGCGCCCACCCGCGACCTTGTCGCCCAACTCAACCACCACGCCCGAGCTGCCCGCCTGGCCGGCCAACCTGCCGGACTTGAGATCGCCCTGGCCGACGGCAACCGCGCCAGCACCGGCGACGTGATCATCACCCGCCGCAACAACCGGGCGCTCAGGACGCGGAACGGCAACTGGGTCACGAACGGCGACCGCTGGACCATCCAGCGCATCCACGCCGACGGCTCCCTCACCGCCACCGACCTGCACCACGCTCGCAGCGTCCGACTACCGGCCGACTATGTGGAGGCCTGGACCGAACTCGGCTACGCCACCACGATCCACGCCGCCCAAGGTGTCACCGCCGACACCAGCCACACCCTCATCACCGGGGACGAAACCCGCCAACAGCTCTACACCGCCGCCAGCCGCGGCCGGCACGCCAACCACCTCCATATCACCGTCACCGGCGACGGGCTGCCCGACCCCATCGACTACGACACCCTCACCACCCGGGCCGCCGAAGACGTCCTCGAACACGTCCTGGCCCACGACGAGACCGCCCTGTCGGCCAGCAGCCATCAGCGCCACGCCCATGACCCCGCCACCCAACTCGCCCCCGCCGTCGCCAAGTACCTTGACGGGCTCGGCGCAGCCTGCGAACACCACCTCGGCCCCGACAAGGTCGCACAACTCGACGTGCAGGCCGACCAGATCGTGCTGTGGCTCACCAGCGAACCCGCCTGGCCCACCCTCCGCGCGCATCTCTTTCAGATCGCCGCCACCGGCACTGACCCGATCGCGGTTCTCCGCGACGCCGCCAACACCGACAGCCTCGATGGCGCCCACGACGCCGCAGCCGTCCTCGACTGGCGCATCGACCCCACCCGACACCTCCCCCACGGGCCACTCCCCTGGCTCCCCGGCGTCCCCCAGCAGCTCACCGACGACCCCACCTGGGGGCCCTACCTCAACGCCCGCTCCGACCAGGTCACCCAGCTCGCCGGCCAGCTCCGCCACCCCGTCCCCGAACAGACCCCCGCCTGGCAGACAAGACTCCGCCTCCCCGACCAGCTCACCGCCGATCTGCGCACCTGGCGAACCGCCAACAACGTCCCCGATCACGACCTGCGCCCCACCGGGCCACCCGCTACCACCACCGCCGGCACCCGCTGGCAGCACCAGCTCGACCACCGACTCACCAACGCGGGCATGCCCGACATCACCCCCTGGTGGCCCCAACTCCAACACCTTGCCCGCCACCTCGCCGGCGACCCCGCACTCCCCCTCCTCGCCGCCCACCTCGAAGACATCCAAGGACTCGGCGGAGACGCCGCCGCCATCCTCGACCAAGCCCTCCACGACGGACCCGTCCATGTCCGCAGCATCGCCGCCACCCTCGAATGGCGAGTCCACCGGCACGACTACACCAGCGAACACATCACCCCCACCCACGAGCACGCCACCCCACGCCGGCCACCACCACCAGTCCCTGGCATCGACCACCACCACGACCGAGGCATCCCCATCTGAAACCCGACCATCCAGAGGAGAACAACCATGAGCGTCCGTCACGTCGCCGCCCAGCCCGTCGAGTACCTCACGCTGCAGGAGGCCGCCGAGCGTTACCACGTCAGCGTGATGACCCTGCGTCGCCGCATCCGCTCCGGCGCCCTGCCAGCCGTCCACAGCGGCGCCCGGCTGATCCGCATCCCGGCGCCGGCGCTGGAGCAACTCTTCACGCCCGTCCCCAACGCCACGTGGTGGGCATCATGACCAGCGAGATACTGCAGGCCTCGACCGCCGCCAGACGTCGGACGCCAACGATCTTCAGTTGGTGGCCGCGACCTGCTGGGCTGGGTCGCACGCCTGGTCAGCAACGCCGGGATCGCGGGGACCAGCGGCGACCCTGCGAAGCGAGCCTCCCCGATAGTCGCGGGCTGCGGGAATGCAGATCAACACCGTCGAAGAGGGCGCCGAAGTCTCGTCCGGATGCCACTGATCGGCCCGGACGGACCGACAACAGCGCCGTCATGGGCAACGCAGGCGTCGGTCCCTGGTGACGAACGCAACCTGATCACCCAACCGCGGGCCTAACCGTCAAACCCACTGACATCAGCAAGGCGCCATCTTCATCGGGTCAGTTGGTCTGCCTCGGCGAGCAGCCCCCGCGCGGTGTCGAGGATGGTGTCTTCAAGGGGGCGGGGGGTCCAGCCGAGCAGGTGTTGTGCCTTCTGGTTGCTGATCGCCTTCGGTTTGCCGAGGTCGGGAGCCAGGCTGGCCATGCGTGCGCTGAACGGTGCCGTTGCTCGGACGAGCCAGGTTGGCAGGTTCCGGGTCGGGACGTTCGCGGCGTCAGGGCCGAGCCCTTCCCGAAGAATTCCCGCGATGCTGCGGAGGGTCACCGGCGCGTGGCCCACGGCGATGATCCGTTGGTCCCGCGCGTCAGGGGCCGTCATGGCCCGGAGATGGAGATCGACGACGTCCCTGACGTCGACAACACCGAAGGACAGGTCCGGGATGGCTGGCATGGCGCCGGACAGGAGTGCCTGGATGAGTCCGAGTGAGGCCGAGATGTCGCTGCCCAGCGGTGGCCCGAAGATGCCGGTCGGATTGATCACTGTCAGTTCGAGCCCTGCCCGGCGGGCGTAGTCCCAGGCGGCACGCTCGGCGAGGGTCTTGCTCTTGATGTAGGGGCGCTGACCGTCGGGATTGGTCCAGTCTTCCTCCGTGTACGGCTCGCCGGTCGGTTTCGGGCTGTACCCGATGGCTGCGAAGGACGAGGTAAGCACAACTCTGGACACGCCGGTGCTGTGGGCAGCTCGGAGCACTCTCAGCGCGCCGTCCCGGGCAGGGATGATCAGGTCGTCCTCGTGCTCAGGTTCACCGGCCGGGAACGGGGAGGCGACATGCAGCACGAACTCACAACCTGTCACCGCCTCAATCCACCCACCATCTGCGGTCAGGTCCGCAACCACGATCTCGAGCGTCGCTGTCTCCGCACCCCGCCGGGTGAGAAGTTCTCGTAGCTGCTGACCGCGCGAGGGTGAGCGGACTGTGGTCCGGACCCGGTATCCGTCAGCCAGCAGGCGCTGGATGGCGTAGCTCCCGACAAAGCCGGTGCCCCCGGTGACCAGAACGGTGCTCACAGCCCGGCCCTCAGTCGCTGCATCACGCTGATCACGCGGGCTGCCGCAGCCGACTCCGCCCGGGGGCGACCATCGCGGCGCGCGCGCCACAGCTCCGCCTTGGCCCGGGCGTACTCGTAGCGCACCTTCATGGCTTCGATCTCTGCCGCGATCCGCGTGGCATGGCCCTCGAACAAGTCGACCATGTCCGCTGTGGCCGCACTGTCTCCGTCGAGGCCAGCCAGGTATCTACGCATGTCCTCGATGCCCATCCCCGTGGCCCGTAGGCAGGCAAGCGCTTCGATGTTCTCCACAATGTCCGCGGAGTAGCGGCGGTGACGGCTGGATGGGTCGCGCGGCACGGGCTCGATCAGGCCGACGCGTTCGTAGTACCGCAGCGTGGGCTCAGGCAGGCCCGTGCGTTGAGAGGCCTCTTGAATGGTCAGCCAGCCGTCCACGGCTTCGGCTGCGGCGTTGGTCATGAACCCCATCCTGACCAAGTTGAAGTGCTTCAAGTCAAGTGCCGGAAACCCTCACTCTGATACTCGCGCCGGAACGGGGCTCCGACGAATTCGACCTCCATCTCCAGGCCCGCACTTGCGAACCGCAACACCAAGTCCTCAGCTACCGGCAGAGAAGGCACGGCTGATGGCAACAACCTCGGCTGCGCCCCTCGCGATGCTGGCCCGGCTTCAGCCGGGTTCGAGCTTTGTCGAGGGCTGCCACCGCCTTACGCGATTGTCACCCACTCAGCAGCCGGCCAACGTCCCGAACGCCACGGGACAGGCCTCATGACATCGCGATCCGTTCGCCTTGGATTCTCGTACGTGATCACGTACGCTTGTCATAGAGGTGGAGAGATGACTGCTGTGAGTGCGACCGCTGCCCGGGCGAACCTGTATCGCCTGATCGATCAGGTCAACGAGGAGTCCGAGCCGCTGACCATCACCGGTCAGCGGGGCAACGCCGTGCTGGTCGGCGAGGATGACTGGCGCGCCATTCAGGAGACGCTGCTGCTGGCGAACGTTCCGGGCTTCACCGAGTCGATCCGGCAGGCACGCGCCGAGGGGCTCGATGAGGGCTCGGAGGAACTCGACTGGTGACCACCTGGCGGTTGGTGTTCTCGAAGGCGGCACAGAAGGACGCCAGGAAGCTCGCCTCCTCAGGACTGAAGCCGAAGGCCCAGGAACTCCTGGCCATCATCGCCGAAGACCCCTTCGCGAATCCGCCTCGCTACGAGAAGCTGGTCGGCGACCTGGCCGGGTGCTACTCCCGGCGGATCAACATCCAGCACCGCCTCGTCTACGAGGTGCTCGCCGAGGAGCACACCGTCCACGTCCTGCGCATGTGGACCCACTACGAGTGAGCCCGGAACATGGTCCGTGGCAGGATGGCGATGGGGCGCCGGCGGCCCTCGGATCGAGCCCATTCGTGGCCCGCGAGGGGTGCTCAACTTTTCGAAATTCACTATGGCACGGCCATCGCACGACCCCTGTTGGGCGTGCTATGTGTGCTAGTCACAGCCCTAATGGAACGCGATTCCTAAACCTTGTGTCGCAAGTTCGAATCTTGCTGGGGTCGCCATTGCTCTGGGCGTGGCCAGGGCCCTTGAGGGGGTCGAACGAACCCGCACCCACAGCCGTGTCGGCGATATCCAGATGGCCGCAGGGGCGGCCCGCTGGTCAGTGCTCACGGCCCTACTTTTCACACAGCGTCGGTATCGGGATTCTGCGACCGCGGCCCCGGGGACTTGTCAAGAGAGTGCGGAAGGTTTGTAGAATGTCGCATCGAAGGAGGGCGGATGCACACGGTCAGGTGGGTGGCGGAGCAGCTCGGGCTGGCTCCCGGGACCCTTCGCGCCTGGGAACAGCGCTACGGGATTGTCCATCCCACCCGGTCGGAGGGCGGCTACCGTCTCTATGACGACGACGACGTCGCGGCACTGCGGGCGATGGTCGCTCTGGTCGAGGACGGGATGCAGCCGGCCCAGGCCGCAGAACAGGTCCGATCGGACCGGATCGGGTCC
>PHEV01000032.1:26947-53083 GCA_002843035.1 Actinobacteria bacterium HGW-Actinobacteria-5
TGATCGCGGCGTCGCGTGCCTACGACGCCCGCGCACTCGACGACATCCTCGACCGGGCGTTCGCCTCGGCCGGGTTCGAGTACGTCGTGGACGAGTGGCTGACCGGAGCGCTGGACTCGATCGGGCAGGGATGGGCTGCCGGTCGCCTCGACGTGGCGCAGGAGCACTTCATCAGCGCAGGCGTGATGCGCCGGCTCGCCGCCGCGTTCGATGCGGCCGGGAACTCCCGGGCCGGCCGTCACGTGGTGATCGGGCTCGCCCCCGGCGCCACCCACGAGATCGCCACCCTCGCCTTCGCGACCATGCTGAGACGCCGGGGCCTCCGGGTCACCTACCTGGGCCCGGACCTCCCAGTGACCAGCTGGGTGCGCGCCGCCGGCGAAGCCCGGCCCGAGGCCATGGTGGTCGGCGCACCGCGCGTCGCCGATGCCGACGCCGCGCAGGAGGTCGTCCACGCACTCCTCGAAGCGGCACCCCACACGAGGGTCTACGCCGGCGGGCCCGGCGCGACCCCTGGACGTGAACTCACCGGCACCACCCTCGCCGCGTCGGCGGACTGGCTCGAGGACGCACTCTCCGTTCCGGCAGTCCGCGACACCGGCTCCGGACGCGGCTCCCGCGCCGTCGGCGCCTGACCGGATCGGGCCAACCGTGTCCGCCGACGGTCCTGCCGCCACGGCCGCTCGTGAAGGAGTGATCCCATGACCGAACAACAGCCCTACGACGTGCTGGCGCGGTTTCCCGACTTCGAACTGCGCCGCTACCCCGCACACCTGATCGCGGAGGTGGAGGTGGGCGGCTCGTTCGCCGATGCCGGCAACCGGGCCTTCGGGCTGCTGGTCGGGTTCATCTCCGGACGCAACACGGCCCGGGCGAAGGTCGCGATGACCGCCCCGGTGGTGCAGGAAGCGGCCCCCCGGCGGATCGCCATGACGTCACCGGTCCTGCAGCAGCAGGCCGACGCCCCGGGCCGACACGTCGTCTCCTTCGTGATGCCGACCGGCTACACCGTCGACACCCTGCCGGAACCCACCGACCGGCGAATCACCGTCCGGGAGGTCCCGACCCAGCTCGCGGCCGCACGGACCTTCACCGGACGATGGACGGAGGAGTCCTTCCGGGAGCACCTCGCCGCGCTCCGCGCCGCCACGCAGGCGGCGGGCTTCGACGTGGCGGCGACCCCCCGCTTCGCGCGCTTCGACCCGCCCTGGACGCCGTGGTTCCTGCGCCGCAACGAGGTCGTACTCCCGGTCGGCGATCCGGCCTCGGCTGACCCGCGCACCCGGCCGATTGCGGGAAAGCCGGCAGCATGACGGGGAACCTGGCCAGGCCGTGGCTCAGAAAGCTGGTCGCGATCGCCTTCCCGGGGATGGTGATCGTGAACGCCCAGACGAACGTTCCGCCGATCAACGTGCTGCGCGCCGATATCGCCTACGGCCCGGTCCTCGTGTGGGCCTTCGTCGGCATCCTGATCACGCACAGCACGCAGACCGGCCTCGCCGGAAGTCACCCCGCTGTGATCGCCGCCACCATCGCCTGCCTCGCCGCGTTCCTTGCTGCGGAGGTCGCAATCATCGTGCGTGGGCGCAAGAGGGACGTCCCGGCGTGAAGCGGCCGGCCCGGGATGGAGCAGGACGCAGCCTCACTGCTCCTGGAGACCAGGGACGTGGCTCTCTCGGGTCGTCAGCGGAGCCGGGGCAGCAGCACGGGGGTGGCCCGCTTGTACGCCTCATAGTCCGGCTGCCCGCCCCACTTGGCGTCCGCTTTGGCCTCCAGCAGCGGCACTCCGCTGACCCGCAGGATCAGCACCGCCACGAACACCGGCGAGAGCAGGCCGATCCACTGCCAGCCCTCCAGCACGGGCAGTGCGATCACGGCCACGCCGATCCACAACAGGATCTCCCCGAAGTAGTTGGGGTGGCGCGAACGCGACCACAGCCCGGTCGAGATGAACCGGCCGCGATTGGCGGGCTCGGCCCGGAAACGGCTCTTCTGCCGGTCCGCGACCACCTCGACGGCGAAGCCGGCCAGCCACAGGATCGCACCGGCCACAGCGAAGCCGTCCAGGCCGACCGTGCGCGAGGAACTGATCGCGATCCACGCCGCGGCCGCGGTGACGCTGACCCACAGGCCCTGGATGGTCCAGACACCGAGGAACCGCGGGAACGAGCCCTTGATCTCGTCGAAGCGGTCGTCCGCACCGCTGCGGCTCACCCGCTGGAACAGGAAGCTGCCCAGGCGGGCCGCCCAGACCAGGACCAGGGCGGCCAGCAGCACGCGCCGGGCGTCCCAGCCGCCCGTGAGAACCAGCACACCGATGGTCACCACGATGTAGGTCAGGCTGCCGGTGAGATCGAAGAACCGCTCGGTGCGGGCGACATAGGACGGCACGAACGCCAGCCACTGGACGACGAAGGCCGCCGCGACAGCGACGGTGAAGACCGGCACTCCGCCGACCGCCTGCCCGCCCTGGCCCCCAGCCAGGGCCAGACCGGCTCCGACCAGCACCACCAGGGGCACGGCGAC
The DNA here is from genome assembly GCA_002843035.1 of Actinobacteria bacterium HGW-Actinobacteria-5. GTDB lineage: Bacteria > Actinomycetota > Actinomycetes > Propionibacteriales > Propionibacteriaceae > Propionicimonas. Next base: position 29,474 of record PHEV01000032.1, read on the forward strand.
CAGCGACTGCCGCTCAGCTTTCGTCATGGGACGCCTCCTCGATTCGAGCCGACACTGGCCGGTTCCCCGACGATCCCACGGATTCGGCCCGGGCGCGGAGGGTTGGCGCCATACACTCCAGACAGGACGCAGAAAGTGGGCCGCCGATGACCACGCGGGCGCGTCGCACCACCACTCCGCCGGACGCGCGGCCACCCCTGCGCGAGACGAGCACACCGCTGCTGGCCGCGGCCGGAGACCTCCACAACACCACCGACCTCCTGCTCGCCCGGCTCGCGACGGCGCCCGACCATGTCGCCTTCGAGGTGCGTGGCCCGGGGGCCCCGGTCACGGGTCCGTGGGAGCCTGTGACGACGGCAGCGTTCGTGGCCAGGGTGCGCCGGCTCGGCCGCGGGCTGGTCGCGGTGGGGATTGAGCCCGGCGACGCGGTCGCGATCATGGCCGCCACCCGCTACGAGTGGGCGGTCGCGGAGATGGCCTGCTGGTTCGCCGGAGCCGTCGTCGTGCCCGTCTACGCTACGTCGGCCGGCGTGCAGGTCGACGCCATCGTCGCGGACGCCGATGTCCGGCTCGGACTGGCCGGCGACGCAGAGCAGGCCGACCTGCTCGACCGCGCGCTGCGGGGCCGGCCGGCGATCGGGGTGTGGATGATGGACGCCGAGCCCGGACGCGACCTGGACGACCTCGAACGGCGCGGAGCGCGGGTCACCGACCAGGAACTGGAGCTGCGCCGCGCCGTGGCGGGTCCCGACACGCTGGCCACGATCGTCTACACCTCCGGGACCACCGCCGCACCCCGCGGGGCACTCCTCACCCACGGCAACTTCGTCCACCAGGTGCTGAACGTGGCCGCCGCCTACACCGAGGTGGTCAAGCCCGAGGGCAACACGATCATCTTCCTGCCGCTCGCCCACGTCCTGGCCCGGGCGCTCCAGCTGGTATGCCTGGCCAAGGGCATGCGCATCGCCCACCTGGCGGAGCCTCGTGACGTCGTCCCTGCGCTGGCGGTGCTGCGGCCCACCTTCCTGGTGGTGGTGCCGAGGGTGCTCCAGAAGGTCCAGGCCGCGGCGGCCGCGGCAGCCAGCCGGAAGCGGCTCGGTCCGGTGTGGGTCGCCGCCCAGTCCACCGCCGTCGCCTGGGGCCGCTTCCTCGAGAGCCGCCAGGACGACCCGTCGGCCCGGCCGTCGCCCTGGCTCGCCCTGCGCCGTCGCCTGTTCGGCCGACTGTTCTTCCGCCGGCTACGAGATCTGCTGGGTGGCCGGATCGAGTACATCCTCTCCGGGGCGGCAGCGCTCGATGCCGACCTGTGCCGGTTCTTCCTGGGCATCGGAGTCCCGGTAGTCGAGGGTTACGGACTCACCGAGACCACCGCGCCGTTGACCGCCAACCTGCCCGGGGACATCCGCCCGGGGAGCGTGGGTGTCCCGTTGCCCGGTACCACCGTCCGGATCGCCCCCGACGGCGAGGTGCTCGCGCGCGGACCGGGAGTCTTCGTCGGCTACCGCAACGCCGCGGAGAACGCGGCGGCGTTCGCCGACGGGTTCTTCCGCACCGGTGATCTCGGAGAACTCGACGAGCACGGCCGCCTCACCCTGCACGGACGCAGCAAGGACGTGATCGTCACCTCCGGCGGGAAGACCATCTCCCCCGCGGGCTGGGAGGGCTCGGTGGAGCAGAACCCGCTGGTGGCCCACGCCGTGCTGGTCGGCGAGGGCAAGCCCTACCTCGGCGGCCTGATCCTGCTCGACCCGGAGTCGGTGAGCGCCTGGGCCGAGCGCGAGGGACTGGATCCACTGATCCGGCTGAGCGCACCGGTGGACGGCGGGCTGGTGCAGGTCGACGACTCCCACCTGCTGGCCGTGATCGGGCGGGCGGTGCAGGCAGCGAACGCGCAGTTGGCACGCTCGGAGCAGGTAAGGCGCTTCTCGGTGCTGCTCGCCGACCTGAGCGAGAAGGGGGGCATGGTCACCCCCACGCTCAAGCTGAAGCGGGCCGCGCTGATGGCGCGGGTGCACGACATCGTCGAGAACCTCTACCACGATCCGAGGAACAAGCCGTGAGTACCTCCCGCCGCTGGCTGATCGCCTACGCCGTCACCGTCGTCGTCTTCACCCTGGTGGACGGCGTCTGGATCGCCCTGGTTGCGGCGGCGGTCTACCGGGCACAGCTGGGCCCGCTGCTGGCGGAACCGTTCGACGCGGTCGCGGCGGCGGTGTTCTATCTCGGCTACGTCGCGGGGCTGGTCCACTTCGGAGTCCAGCCCCTCGCCCCGGATGCGCCGCTTCGCCGCCGGGTGCTCTCCGGGGCCCTGTTCGGGCTGTTCACCTACGGCACCTGGGCGCTCACGGCGCTGGCGGTGCTGCGCGGCTTCCCCGCGTTCGTCGCGGTCACCGACATCGCCTGGGGAGTCGCTCTGGGCGCGCTGGTGACCGGGGTGGCGACCCTGCTGCTGCGACGGCTCCGGGTGATCGCCCCAGACGCCGCCCGCTGAGCGGTCCGGCGCCCGCCGAGGGCCGTCGGGGCCCGGGGCCGCCCCCGATGGGGCGGCCCCGGGCTCGCGTCCTGCTCAGGCGGCGGGCAGCAGCACACCGTCGATCACGTGGATGACGCCGTTGCTGGCAGTGATGTCCGTCTTGATCACGTTCACGGTCTTGCCGGCGCCGTCGGTCAGGCTGACCTTGCCGTCCTTGACATTGACGGTGAAGGTCCCGCCCTGCACGGTGGTCACCTTCTGGCCGTCCATGCCGGCCACCTGGCTGGCCATGACCTCACCGGGCACCACGTGGTAGGTCAGGACCCCGGTGAGCGCTTCCTTGTCCTTCAGCAGCCCGTCGAGCGCGCCGGCGGGCAGCTTCGCGAAAGCCTCATCGGTCGGGGCGAACACCGTGAACGGCCCCTCGCCCTTCAGGGTGTCCACCAGCCCGGCCTCGGTCAGCGCGGTGGCGAGGGTGGTGAAGTCGCCGGCGGCGACCGCGGTATCGACGATGTCCGCGGCGGCGGACTCGGTCATCGCCGGGGCCGGGCTGGATGCCGCCGGGGCGGACGTGGCCGGGCTGGCCACAGGTGTTGCGGTGCAACCGGTGGCGGCGAGGCCCAGGCCGAGGATGGCGGCCGCAGCGAGGATGGTGGTCTTCATGATCGGTCCCTTCGTGGATGGATGTATAACGATTGTGTAATGTTTGTTGAGCGTTGTCAAGCCCTGCCGGCGGCAGCGGCATGCCTTCGATCGCACCCGGCACGACCACAACCAGGACGAACCCAGCCCTGCGCCACCCTCGGTGCAGACGCGACACAGCGCCTGAACGCCGATCGACGGTCGGCCCTTCAGGAGCACCACCGTGCCGACCTTCGCGAGAGGCTTGACAGACCTCACACGCACTATGCACAATCTCTACACAAACCTTCTACGAAAGGAACTCCGATGATGAAGCTCCGACGCTCTCTGGCCAGCCTGGTCGCCGTCTTGTTCGGCGGAGCGCTGCTCGCCGGTCCCGTCGTCGCGCCGGCGCCGGCGCAGGCAGCCCCCGCCCTCGGCGAACAGAGCCTGGCCGCCGTCCTGACAGCTGATGGCAACGGCACCTTCGACAACAACTGGTACGACTACGACATCGTCACCCAGGCGGTGCTCGCCGTTCTCGCGGCGAAGCCGGCCAGCAATGTGTCCGTACTCACCGACGGAAGCGTGGCACTGACCGCCTTCATCCCGAACGACCGCGCGTTCCGGGATCTGGCCCACAGGATCACGCACAAGTGGCCCCGCACCGAGGAGCAGGTGTTCAACACTCTGGTCCAGAAGCTGGGCGTCGACGCCATCGAGAGCGTCCTTCTCTACCACGTGGTGCCCGGTGCCACGATCCTGGCCAAGGACGCCCTCCAGGCCGACGGCGCCACGCTCGCCACGGCCCTGCCCGGCGCGTCGATCAAGGTGCAGGTCAAGGGCATGAACGTTCCGCAGATCATCCTGCGCGATCGCGACTACAACAGCCCGAACCCGCGGGTGAACCCGTGGCAGACCGACATCAATGAAGGCAACCTTCAGGTCGCGCACGGCATCACCAGGGTGCTCCGGCCGCTCAACCTTCGCGGGTGAGGCCAGGCGCAACCCGGCTGGTCGATGATGGCGGCCGCTCCCCTGCCACGGGGGGCGGCCGCTTCCGTGCGTGCCGCCGCCGTGCGGCCTGTGCCGGAACGGACCGACCCCTGGGTCACCCGGGCGGGGTCTGTGGGAACAGGCCGGACGCGCCCTAGCCTGAAGCCCGGCAGGTGGGCACCCCATGCCCTGTCCGCCATTCCCATCCGGACCCCGCACCGAGGAGCATCACCGTCGTGGATCTGTTCACAACCCCGATGACGGCCAGCCCTCGCAACCCGAACTGACCCGTGACCCTGCCCCCGACTGGTCCCGGACCGCTCGGCCCTGGTGTGCCCGCGCCGGCCGGGTCGGCGGGCGTCCCCGGCTTCACGGGTGTGCTGGAGTTCCAGCTCACCGACGACGACCTGATGGAGACCGCCACCGGTACTCCGACCGCGAGGGCACTGACGCGCCGCGCGATCCGCTCCGAACGCGTCCACCTCACCCAGACGGTGACCCTGGTCGCCTTCTCCGCCTGGACGGTCATCTCCACCATCCTCCTCGACCTGGGCGTGGATGCTCCGCAGGGAGTGCTGTGGCTGCTCGTGCCCGCGGTGCTGACCTGGCTGTTCAGCGGACGGTGGGCGGAGCGGCGGTGGGCCCGGGCATACCGGGAGGACCTCGCGGTGGCCTGCCACGGCCACGACCAGACCTTCCAGTTCTGGCTCGACGCGGACGGGCTCGTCGTGCGGTCCCTCCGATCACTCGAGCGGTGGGCCTGGGCGGCGATCAAGGGCGTCGAGGAGTCGTCCACTCACCTCGCGCTGGCGGTCTCCCCGCTCGCGGTCATCCTCGTCCCCCGGCGGATCGGCGCCACCGCGGTGTCGGAATTCGCGCAGGCGATCCGGGCGAGGATCCCGGGCGAGTTCTCCGCACAGGCGGAGCCGGCACTCCCGGACGCTCCGCCCGACGCGCTGGATGCGGTGGCGTACAGCCCTACGCCCGAGGAGGCCGCGGCCGCGCTGTCGTGGACCTACGACCTGGGCCGCGTCCCCGACCTCCTGCTGGGGCGAGCGGTCCGGTCCACACTGATGACTGGAGCGCCGCCCGCGGCAGCAGGGTGCTTCCTGGTCATCGACGCGTACCTGCGCTACGGGAGGATCGTCCCGGAATTGGCCGGCATCACCCTGCTGGTGCTGGTCGTGATGGCAGTCTGGATCGGTATCCAGCCGGTCCGCCTGAAACGACTTGTTGACGGGGCCGCGCGCCGGCGGATCCAGGTCGATACCAGGGCCCTCGAGGTCACCCGGGTCTGGCGCACCGCGTACGGACTCACCGTCCAGCGGCCCGGCTACCGCTGCGATTTCCGCTGGGACGCGATCGCCACCTTCGCCGCGACCCGGGACCGGCTCTACATCAAACCCTGGGGGGAGGGCGCCATCGCGGTACCGCGACGTGCCGCACCCGACCGGGTCGACAGGATCGCCGCCGCGCTGCGGCAGTACGTCCCCGAGACCAGCTCGCCGCGCTGAACCGCGAGCCCTACCGCGTGCGGGCGGTGGGCTGCCAGGCGACGCCCACCGCGTAGCCCCGCGGGCCCTCGACCTCCGCGACCCGGAAGACGGTGGACGCACCTTCGACCCGGCCCGTCCCCGCACCGATCCGGACCAGGGCCACGTCCGCGTGGCGCCCGTGCCGGCCCGCCTTCAGCACGGCGTGGGACAGCGTCCAGCGAGGCACGGCCTCCGTGGCGGATACACCCAGCTCCTTCGCCAGTTCCGCGGCCCGGACCGGATCGAGCCGTTCCACGTCCACACCGATCCGGGAGGCCTGGGTCGTCGCGGCCGCGGCGACCACCACCATCCCCCCGCTGTAGGCGACCGACGCGAGGGCAGGGACGCCCCGGACGGCCAGCGGCCCCACCGACCCGCCCACCGCGGGCGCAGTATCCACCGTCCACGCCACGGATCCCGGGAACAGCGAGCCGAGCAGCCGGCCCAGCACGGCCCGCCCGGTGAGGAACGCCTGGCGCCGCTCCGGGCTGAAGCCAGCGAGCCGGGACGCGTCCACGGGGCCCGGGCCCGCCTCGCGTGCCAAAGCCTCCGACGGCGCCGCCCAGCCGAGCAGGATCCGCTCGGCCACGCTGCGCTGCCCGACGGTCGGCCGGCCCACGAGGTCGACGCCGGGGAATGCCCACAGCGTGCGCTCGACGGCCTCGCCGACCAGGTCCTCCCCGTCCCCCGTGCTCACGCCACCAAGGCTAGGCCCGTCAGGAGCGGGTGGCGTTCACCTGGTCGAGCATGGTCTGGACCTCGTCGAGCGACTGTCCGCCGAAGCCGGCCAGCGCCGCCAGCGGGATGCTCTCCATCATCCGGATCAGGTCCGGGTCCTCACCGAAGACCGCCCCGGCCAGGCCGGTGATGATCTCGGCGAACGCGGGCACCTGCATCGCCTCGGCGACCGTCGAGTCCAGCGCCAGCGGACGGACCGGCTCGTTCCCCGCGACCGCGACGGTGCCGGAGAGCCGCAGGTCACGGCTGGACGCACCGACCCCGACCGCGTACTCCCCGGCCTCGACCACCCACGCCTGGTCGCGGGCGCTCCAGTAGGCGAGGTCGTCGGAGCTGATCGCGATCTCGACCCGCGCCGACGCCCCCGGTTCGAGAGCGACGGACGCGAAGCCCTTCAGCTCCCTGGGCACGCGGACGACGGTCGATCCCGGCACCGACACGTACACCTGCACGACCTCGCGGCCGGCCCGGCCACCGGTATTGGTCACCGTCAGGGACACGGTCACTCCGGCGTCCGTGGCCGCCAGCGCCAGGTCGGAGTACCCGAAGGTCGTGTAGGACAGGCCGTGGCCGAACGGGAACGCCGGGTAGATCCCGGACGCGTCGTAGCCCCGGTACCCCACGAACAGGCCCTCGCCGTAGCGCACCCCGGACACGTCGCCGGGGAAGTGCAGCGAGCTCGGCACGTCGGCCAGCCGACGCGGGATGGTCTCGGTGATCTTGCCCGAGGGATTCACCACGCCGTACACCACGTCGGCGAGCACCGCGCCGCCGGCCTGCCCGAGCAGCCAGCCTTCGACGATCGCGCGAACCCGGTCGGCGAACGGCAGCAGCACGGACGCCCCGTTGCTCAGCACCACCACCACGTTCGGGTTGACCGCGAGGATGTCCTCCAGCAGCGCCAGCTGCTCGGCCGGAAGGTCGGCGTTGTCCCGGTCGTAGCCCTCGGACTCGTGGTTCTCGCCCAGCCCGAGGAAGGCGAGCACAACATCGGCGTCCCTCGCCACCGCCACCGCCTGTTCGTGCGCATCGTCGGCGAGCTGCTGGCCGGCTGCGGTCGCGAACCCCGGCGCGAAAGGCACCTCGTGGCCCACCAGCGCGGTGATCGCGTCCAGCGCGTTGTCCAGCCTGGTCGGGTTCACCCTCGACGACCCGGCTCCCTGGTAGCGCGGCGTCCGGGCGAACTCGCCCACCACGGCCACCCTCGTCTCCCGGGCCAGCGGCAGCACGCCGTCGTTGCTCAGCAGCACCACACACCGCTCGGCCATCCGACGGGCGAGCGCGTGGTGACCGTCCACGTCGAAGTCCTCCGGCGCATCGGCCAGGCTCGCCTGCGCCCTGCGCACCACGGCCTCGACCCGGCCGTAGGCCTGATCGATGGTCCCGGCGTCGATCTCGCCCGCGTCCAGCGCCTCGCGCACTTCCCGCTCATGGCCGGCGTTCGCCGGCATCTCGAGGTCGAGGCCAGCCCGCAGTGCCCGGACCCTGTTCCAGACCGCGCCCCAGTCGGAGACCACGACGCCGTCGAAGCCCCACTCGTCCCGCAGCACCTCGGTGAGCAGCCAGTGGTTCTCGGACGCGTACGTGCCGTTCACCTTGTTGTAGGAGCACATCACCGTCCATGGCTTCGCCTTCCGGACGACCTTCCCGAAGCCCCGCAGGTAGATCTCGCGCAGCGTCCGCTCGTCCACCTGGGAGTCGCGCCGCATCCGGTCGGTCTCCTGGTTGTTCGCGGCGAAGTGCTTCACCGAGGTGCCGATCCCCTGGCTCTGCACCCCGCTCACCAGTGCGGCCGCCAGTTCTCCCGCGACCAGGGGATCCTCGGCGAAGTATTCGAAGTTACGCCCGCACAGCGGCGAGCGCTTGATGTTCATGCCGGGACCGAGCAGCACGCCCACGCCCAGCGCGCGGCATTCCTCGCCCAGCGCAACGCCCACCTGCTCGACCAGCTCCGGATCCCACGAGGACGCCAGCCCCACCGCGGGCGGGAAGCACGTCGCCGGCTCGGAGGCGTTGATCCCGACGTGGTCACTCGAACCGGACTGCTTGCGCACCCCGTGCGGCCCGTCGGTCCACATCAACTCGGGCAGGTCGGCCGCGGCGACCGCCGGGGTGTGCCAGAAGTCCGATCCTCCGGTCAGGCTGATCTTGGCGTGGACATCGACCATGGTGGCTCCTTGTGTTGGCTGGTCCCCTTCATGAGCCCCGGTCCCGGGGGCTGCTCAGGGAGCGGTTGGTTGGGATCTGTTCAGCCGACCCGCCCGGTGCGGGCCACGTCGGCGAACCAGCGGGCGCTGGCCTTGGGAATGCGGTTGAGGTCGGAGTCCACGCGAACCAGGCCGAAGCGTTTGGCGTAGCCGTGGGCCCATTCGAAGTTGTCCATCAGCGACCAGACCAGATAGCCGCGGACGTCGGCACCGGCGTCCATCGCCTCTCTCACCGCGGTCAGGTGGCGGCGCAGGTAGTCGATCCGGTCGGCGTCGTCGACGTAGCCGGCCTCGTCCGCCACGTCGTCGAAGGCTGCCCCGCTCTCTGTGATCACCAGCGGCACGCCGGCGGGACCGGTGTAGTCGGCGTGCAGCCAGGTGAGCAGGTTGCGCAGCCCGGCCGGGTCGACCTCCCAGCCCATCCCGGTGAGCGGCAGGTCGCGCAGCACCTGAACGGCGTCCGGCGCGGCGATGTGCGGGGTCGGCTCCGTGGGCTCCCCGGCCCGGAACACGTTGGTCGTGTAGTAGTTCACGCCCAGCACGTCGATCGGGGTGCTGATCGCGGCCAGGTCCTCCTCCGCGACCAGGTCGTCGGGCCAGATCTCGGCCAGGTCGTCCAGCACGTCGGCCGGGTAGTGGCCGGTGAAGACCGGCTCGACGAAGAACCGGTTGGTCGTGCCGTCGACCCGCCGGGCGACATCCCGGTCCCGGGCACTGTCGGAGGCCGGCAGCGCCGGGGTGAAGTTGATCGTGGCCCCGAGGCTCGCGGACGGGTCCGCTTCGCGGAGTGCCTGCACCGCCCAGCCGTGAGCCAGCAGGAGGTGGTGCGCCGCCCGGATCGACGCCGCCGGATCGGTCTGGCCCGGCGCGTGGACGCCCGCGGCATAGCTCAGGAACGAGGAGCACCACGGTTCGTTCAGCGTCGTCCAGGTCCGCACCCGGTCACCCAGTCGCTCGTGCACGGCCAGCGCGTAGTCCACGAACCGCTTTGCGGTGTCGCGATTCGTCCAGCCGCCGGGCAGCGCGGCCGGCAGGTCCCAGTGGTAGAGCGTCAGCCACGGGGTCACGTCGTTGGCGAGCAGCTCGTCGACCAGGCGGGAGTAGAAGTCCATCCCGGCCCGGTTCACCACCCCGTCGTTGAGCACCCGCGACCACGACACGGAGAACCGGTAGGTGTTCATCCCCAGGGCCGCGAGCAGCTTCGCGTCCTCGGCATAGCGGTGGTAGTGGTCGCAGGCGACCAGCCCGTCCTCGCCGTTGACGATCGCGCCCGGCACCCGGCAGAACACATCCCAGATCGAGTCCTGCCTGCCGTCCTCTGCTGCCGCCCCCTCGATCTGGTACGCCGACGTTGCCGAGCCGAGGAGGAACCCCCTCGGGAACTCAATACTCACCGAAGCTGCCTTCCCTGGTCAGTCCTTGCGGACCTTGAGGCTGCCCTTGAGGTCGGGGACGTCGGAGAGGAGGCGCTTGGTGTAGTCGTGCTTCGGGGTGAAGATCACCTCGTCGGTGGTGCCGCGCTCCACGATCAGGCCGTGTTCCATCACCACGACCTCGTCGGCGAAGTAGCAGGCCTGGCCGATGTCGTGGGTGATGAACAGCACGGTGAGCCCGAGGTTGTCGCGCAGGTCCTGCATCACGTTGAGGGCGCTCACCCGCAGCGATGCGTCCAGCATCGAGGTGGCCTCGTCGGCCAGCAACACCTTCGGGTTCATCATCAGGGCCCGGGCGATCATCACCCGCTGCCGCTGCCCGCCGGACAGCTGGTGCGGGTACTTGTGCACCGCGTCGCCCGGCTTCAGTCCGACGTAGCCCAGACAGGTCTCGATCAGCGCGTCGAGCGTGTCGCCCTCGAGCTTCTCCGCCCGCATCCCGCGCCGCAGCGTGTGGCCGATGGTGAAGAACTGGTTGAACGACGCGAACGGGTCCTGGAACACCGCTTGCACGTCACGCCAGTACGAGCGCAGCTCGCCGCCCCTGATGTGGGTGACGTCCTTGCCCTGGTAGGTGATCGTGCCGCTGGTCACCGGCATCAGGCGCAGCAGCATCCGGGCCAGCGTGGACTTGCCGGACCCGGACTCCCCCACCACCGCCAGCACCTTGCCCGCGTGGAACTCGACGCTGACGTCGTCCACGGCGGTGAGGTGGCCGCCGGCCACCCGGAACTGTTTGGTCACGTGGCTCGCGGCGAGCACCGGTACCCCGGAGTCGGTCGAATCCCTCATGCCTCGTTCACCTCCATCGGGACGGTCTCGAACGCGTGGTCGTTGGCCCACCAGCAGGCGACCGAGTGGTCGCGCTCGTGCAGGAACTGCGGCTCCTTCAGGCTGCACTCCGGCATCGCGAAGGCGCAGCGCGGGTGGAACCGGCAGCCGGTCGGCGGGTTGCCCAGGTTGGGCGGCGAGCCGGGGATGCCGAGCACGTGCTTGGTGCGGGTCTCCTCGGTCGGGTCGAGCACGGACGACAGCAGCGCGGAGGTGTAGGGGTGCCGCGCGTTGTTGACCAGCTCCTCGGTCGGCCCCGCCTCGACGATCTTGCCCGCGTACATGATGGCCAGCCGGTCGGTGACCATGCTCAGCACGGGCAGGTCGTGGGTGATGAAGATCACGCCGCGCATGATCCGCTTCTCCACCATCGCCAGCAGCATCTCGATCAGCGCCTTCTGGCTCGACACGTCGAGGGCGGAGGTCGGTTCGTCCGCGATCAGCAGCGCCGGGTTCAGCAGCGTGGAGATCACGGTCACCATCCGCTGCTTCATGCCGCCGGAGAGCTGGTGCGCGTACTGGTCGAGCACCCGAACCGGCATCTCCAGCATCTTCAGCCGATCGGTGGCGCGGTCCAGCGCGTCCGCCTTGGTGGTGTTCCGGTCGTGGGCCCGCATCACGTCGACCACCAGGTCGCGGATCCGCAGGGTCGGGCTGATCGCGTTCATCGCGCCTTGTGGGAGCAGCGAGACGGTCGCCCCCCGGTAGGGACGGTGCAGCTGGTTGGCGCCGCCGGAGAGGGTGCCAAGATCGATCTCGTGGTCGTCGATCTCCATCTTGCCCGCGATTACGTAGAGCGGCGGGTTGGCGATCATGGCCAGCGCGTTGCCGAGCGTGGTCTTGCCGCACCCGGACTCGCCGGCCAGGCCGAGAATCTGCCCCTCGGGCACCTCGACCGTGACGTTGTCGACCGCGGGCACGTCCTGGCCACTGTCGGCTGCGTAGACGGCGGTCACGTTGGACGCCCGCATCAGGATGCCGCTCATGCGGTCACCTCCTGGCGGCCCTCGATCTGCTCGGCCAGCTTGCGCGCGGCCTCGGCCCGCCGCGCGGCGGCCCTGGCGAGGTTCTTCTTCTTGCCGCGGCGCAGCCGTGGGTTGAACACCTCGTCCAGCGAGGACTGCAGGTAGAGCAGCGCGAAACTGATCAGGGTCAGCACGATGGTCGGTGGCAGGAACGCCCAGTAGGCACCCACCGCGACCGCCTGGAAGGCGAGCGCCCAGTGCAGCTGCATTCCCAGCGAGTTCGTCCCGGACGGGCCCAGACCGAGCATCGACAGGGTCGATTCGGCGAGAATCGCGCTGGCCAGCTGCAGCACCCACGCCATCACGATGTAGCTGGCCAGGTAGGGCAGCACGTCGAAGACGAGGATCCCGCCGGTGCGGGCACCGGAGAGCTTGGCCACGTCGATGTGTTCTCGCGTGGCCACGGAGCTCGCCTGGGCCCTGACGGCGCGCGCCGTCCACGGCCAGGAGGTGATTCCGATCACCAGGGCGAGCCCGACGATGCCCTTCAGGAACGGGATGTCGGTGCTCTGCAGCGACATCGAGATCAGGATCAGGATCACGATGGCCGGGATCGCCAGCACGATGTTCGTGATCCCCATCAGGGCCTCTTCGAGCCAGCCGCCGATGTAGCCGGCCACGACACCGATCAGCACGCCGATCAGGGTCGCGAGCGTGCCGGCCAGGAGGCCGTTGATCAGCGAGTTCCTGGTGCTGGCCATCAGCACGGCCAGCACGTCGTAGCCGAAGTTGTCGGTGCCGAGGATGTGTTCGGGGGACGGCGCGTCGTAGAGCCCGCCCACTTTCTGGTCGGGGGCGTACGGGTAGAGCAACGGACCGATGAAGGCCAGGACGGCGATCGCGAGGATCATCCCGAGGGAGACCCACATGCGCGGACCGAAGTTCAGGCTGCGCCAGGCCGGCCTGGCCTTCGGCCCGGGGGCCTGCGGCGTCTCGGGGACGAGCGGGCCTTCCTGCTCGGCACTGACCGCACTGCTGGAGATGTTCGTCATGTCACTTCTCCCCCGACTTGGAGGCCCGGATCCGCGGGTCGATGAACCCGTAGAGGATCTCGACGGCGTAGTTGGCGACCAGCACCGCGACCGTGATGATCAGGGTCACCGCCTGCACGACCGGGTAGTCGTTGCTCGAGATGGCGTTGAACAACAAGGTGCCCATGCCCGGGTAGTTGAACACGAGCTCGGTGATCAGCGCGCCGCCGACCATCGTGCCGATGCTGAGGGCGAGACCGGTGATCTGCGGCAGCATCGCGTTGTTGAAGATGTAGCGGGTCATCTTGGCATCGCCGATACCCAGGCTGCGCGAGTAGTTCACGTAGTCGGAGCCGAGTTCGTAGATGGCCATCGACCGCATGCCGACAGCCTGGCCGCCGATGTTGATCAACAGCAGGGACAGGAACGGCAACCACCAGTACTGGAGCGCGTCGGTGAAGAACGCCCAACTCCATTCCGGGGAGTTGCCCAGGGAGTACGCGCCGCCGGGCGGGAACCAGCCGAGTTCCACGGCCAGCACGTACAACAGGATGATTGAGAGGCAGTAGTAGGGCATCGAGGAGAACACCAGTGAGGTGGTGAACACCGACTTGTCCCAACCGCCCCCCTTGTAGGCGGCGACGGCACCGAGAACGTTGCCGACGATCCACCCGATGATGATGGCGGGGAGCTGGAGCGCCAGGGTCCAGGGCAGCGACTGAGCGATCAGGTCGCTCACAGGCGTGGGGTAGAACGCGAACGACTTGCCCAGGTTCCCGTGCAGGATGCTGGTCAGGTACGTCACGAACTGGTTCCACATCGGCTGGTCAAGGCCGAATTCCTTCATGAACTGCTCGTAGACACGCTGTTGTGCCTCGGAACTGGCGCCACCCTGGCCCAGACTCGAGACGATCACGTCGACCGGGTTACCCGGGATGAGCCGTGGTAGCAGGAAGTTCAGAATCACTGCTACCACGAGCGCACCCAGGTACCACACGGTCTTGCTCGCCAGATAGCGTCGCAGACCCATGGCGCTCCAGTCCCCTTCCGGTCAGCCGGCGATCTTCTGGATCTTGTACATCCAGGTGTTGCCGGCCCCGCGGAACATCGGCGGAGCGTAGCTGTTCTTCTCGTCAGGCCAGTTGTAGAAGTTGGTCGCGTTGTACTCGTAGAACTCGTCCGGCCGGTACATGATCGGGCAGGCGGGGACTTCCTTGCGGTACAGCGCGTCCAGCTTGTCGTAGGCCGCCTTCTTGGCCGCGTCGTCCGTGGCCTGCGAGGCCTCGGTCAGCATGGCCTCCACCTCGGAGTTCTTCCAGCGTCCGTAGTTGGCGAAGGTGGTCTTGCCGATGGGCTGCATCTCGGACTGGCTCATGATGTCCTTGAAGCGGGCCCACGGGGTGGCCGGGTTCACGCCGGAGACGTACCAGACCGCCAGGTCGAAGGTGCCGCCCTGGATGGCCTGCGTGGTCTCGGCCTGCTGCGGGAAGTTGGTCGAGCAGTCGATGCCGATCGCCTTGAGGCTCTTGGCGATGATCTCGCAGGAGGCGTTCCAGTCGGTCCAGCCGGTCGGGGTGATCAGCTTGTACGGACCGAGGCGGGTGCCGTTGAGCACGTAGATGCCGTCGGAGCCCTTCTTGGCGCCGGCGTCGGTGAGCAGCTTCTCCGCGGCAGCCGCGTCGTAGCTCCAGCCGTTCGCCTTGGCGTCGTCGGCGTTGAAGTACTTGCTCTCGGCGCCGGTCGGCAGGATCAGGCTGGGCTGGACGGTGGCGGAGTAGCCGGACATGGCCGTCTCCGCGATGTCCGCGTAGTTGATCGCCGTCGCGATGGCCTTGCGGACGGCCGCGTTGTCGAGGCCCTTCTTGGTGGTGTTCATCAGCAGCATCGGCATCGAACCCGGCACGTAGTACGGCTTGTCCTTGAGGAAGGTGCCGACCGGCTTGCCGCCCTCCCACATCTTCCAGATTTGGGAGACGAACTGCTGCATGATGTCCAGTTCACCGGCCTGGAACTTGATGTTGCCGTCCTCGTTGGACTTGAAGATCGGGTGGATGATCTGCTTCATCACCGGCAGGCCGCCGTAGTAGGTCTTGCCCCAGTACTTGTCGTTGAGGGTCAGCACGACCTGCGTCTGGTCTGCCTTGTCCAGAGTGAAGGGGCCGGTGCCGAGCGGCTTGTCCATGACCTCGGTGGGCAGCTTGTCGTCGGCGATGCCGGAGAACACCGACTGCGGCAGCACGTAGTTCTCGGTGAGCATGCGCAGCACGTTGCCGACATTCTTGGTCTTCTGGTTGATCTTCACCACGACGGTCTTGTCGTCGGGGGCCTCCATCGAGTCGGCCAGCTGCCAGAACGACGCCACGTTGATGCCGGGGTTCTTCTTGCCCAGCTCGTAGGAGAACACGACGTCCTTGGCGGTGCAGGCGGTGCCGTCAGAGAAGGTGACGCCGTCCTGCATGGTCAGGGTGACCGAGTTGGTGCCGTCGAGCTCGTACTTCGCGGCCAGGCCGGGCATGATCTCGCCGGTCAGGATGTTCCAGCGCAGCGGGGTCTCGTAGACGATCTGCATCACGTTGGCCGCTGCCGGCCAGGCCGCCGTCGGGGACAGCGGGTTGAAGGTGGCCGGGGGGCCCCACTGGAAGCCCGCGATCAGCAGGCTGTCGGCGGTCGCGCCAGAGCGACCCTTGCCCATCTGGCCGTTGTTGCCGATGCCGGGCTTGGCTCCTGCGGACGCGCCGCCCGACGCGGTGCTGCCGCCGCTGCCGCCGCCTGCGCAGGCCGCGAGCGCGATGCTGCCGGCGACGACGCCGCCCAGCTTGAGGAAGGAGCGCCGCGACGGCTTCTCGAAGATGGAATCTGACATTGCTTACCTCCATTGGTTCGGCCCGCCAGTGGGCCTCAATGAGTGGTTGGTTTGGGGTTGTCGGTACTGCGGTTGGTCTTGCTACGACGTCCCGGCCCTTCGCAGGGCCGCTGCTCAGGGCACCCTCATACGGCCTCACTCGTGGTCAGCGGCTTCGTGAGGGATCGCAGGGCCGGACGGGCGGTGAGCCCGGCCAGCTCGTTGTCGGCGAAGCGGCCGGTCACCTGGAAGGTGTGGGCCTCGCCGGGGAACAGGTCGACCAGGAGACTGTCGCTGACAGCATCCTCATCGACCCGGTCCGGGAACAGGCACAGCGTGCGAAGGAAGCTCCGCGCGGTCACGGTCACGGCCGCGCCGGCGTCGGTCCGGGTGACGCTCGCCTCGTAGTCGGGCGCAGGCAGGGCCGCGTCCACGTCCTCGACCAGCAGCTTCACGGCGCGCTCGGCTCCGTCCAGCGTGACCACCAGGGCCAGTTCGGCGGCAGGAACGTCGGTCGGATCGGGGGTGATCGCCACGTCGGTGCGGGACCGGACCTCCACCAGCCGGGCCAGCGACCGGGACCAGACCACGTCCCCGGCCAGGGTGCGCAGCTCGACGCTCCCCGTCGCGACCCACTCGGCGGTGCCGTCGTTGACCAGCACGGCGCGCCAGCCGTCCGCATCGTGCTGCAGGGTGACCAGGTGATCGGCGTACGCCGAGCGCACCGCGTACCACAGCGGCTTGCGACGGGCGACCGGCTCACCTGCGGCGTTGGTGCCCAGGTCGAGCGCGGCCCAGGAGGTGACCGGCCAGCAGTCGTTGAGCTGCCACACGATCGAGCCGAGGCAACGGCCGCGCAGGGAGCGCCAGCGCTCGATGCCGTAGCGCACGGCCCTGGCCTGCTGTAGTTGCATCGCGAACAGCCACTCGTCGAAGTCGTCGGGCCCCTCTCCGGGGACCGGCAGGTGGCCCTGGATGCCCCGGTTCAGCTTGTCGTTGCCGCCGGCGGCCTTCTGGTGCACCAGCATCGCCGCGGAGGTGGCACTGCGGTCGGCGGGCTCCAGCGTCCGCGCCCAGGTCGCCCAGGTGGCCGGTCCCTGATAACCG
Organism: Actinobacteria bacterium HGW-Actinobacteria-5; assembly: GCA_002843035.1. GTDB lineage: Bacteria > Actinomycetota > Actinomycetes > Propionibacteriales > Propionibacteriaceae > Propionicimonas. The sequence continues at coordinate 46,253 of PHEV01000032.1, forward strand.
AACTCGGAGACGAAGCGTGGCGAGTAGTCGTCGTAGCCGGTGTAGTCGCGCTCGTTCCACACGTCCCAGATGTGCACGCAGCCGTAGTTCATGTCGTTGGGATGGATGTCGTTGCCGGCACCGGACGACGGGCTGCCGGGCCAGTACGGACGGGTCGGGTCGAGCTCGGCGACGATCCGGGGGAACAGCTCGTAGTAGTACCCGGCGCCCCAGGTCTTCCCGTCCAGCTGCCCGTCCCAGTGCCAGTCGTGGAAACCCCAGATGCACTCGTTGTTGCCGTTCCACAGCACCAGCGAGGGGTGTGCGGACAGGCGCACCACGTTGTCCCTCGCCTCGGCCTCGATCTCGAGGGCGAGAGCCTCCTCCTCGGGATACGCAGCGCAGGCGAGGCAGAAGTCCTGCCAGACCATCACACCCAGCTCGTCGCAGGCGTCGTAGAAGCCCTGCTGCTCGTAGATGCCGCCGCCCCAGATCCGGAGCAGGTCGACGCCGGCGTCCTTCGCCTGCTGGACGCGCTCGCGGTAGCGCTGTGGCGTGACCCGGCTCGGGAAGCAGTCGTCAGGGATCCAGTCCATGCCGCGCGCGAACAGCTGCACGCCGTTCAGCCGGAAGCCGAAGGTCGCGCCGTTGCCGTCGGCGTCGGGGGTGGTGTCGAGCTCTACGGTGCGGAAGCCGGTGCGTCGCTGTACGCGGTCGAGCACCACCTCTTCGTCGTGGAAGGTGATCTCGACGTCGTAGCGCGGCTGCTCGCCGAGGCTGTGCGGCCACCACGGCGAGATCCCGCTGATGGACAGCTCCGCCTCCGCCCAGTCGTCGACCGCGGAAACGCCGACCTCTGCGTACTCCTCGCCGCGCCGCACCCGCACGGTGAGGGCGCCGAACCGGCTCCGTCCGGCGATCTGGACCTGGACGCGGAGCCGTCCGTCCCAGCTGCCGGAAGCGTTCTGCGCCGCGGTGGCGAACACGGCGACGTCGGCGATCCGGGCCTTGTTCCAGCTGCGCAGGCCGATCGTCTTCCAGATCCCGGCAGTGATCAGGCGGGGACCCCAGTCCCAGCCGAAGTTGCAGGCCATCTTGCGGACCAGGTTGTAGGGGTCGCGCTCGACATGGACGCGCTCGCCGACCTGTGCCGCCATCGCCGTGGTGTACTCCAGCACCGGCGAGAACACGACCTCGACCTGGTTCGCGCCCGGACGCAGCCTGCCGTCCGCGCCGAAGGCGTTGCGGCGGTGCATGTTCGCCGAGCGGCCGAGCGAGACGCCGTTGCAGAACACCTCTGCGATGGTGTCCAGGCCGTCGCAGAGCAGGTCGCAGTGCTGGTGGGTGAGCTCCGGCGCGTCCGGCTCGAGGTCGAACTCCGCGCGGTAGATCCAGGCCTGCGCCCCCACCCAGTGCTGGTCGGCCTCGGCCGTGGCGAGGTAGGGGTCGTCAATCAGTCCTGCGGCGAGCAGGTCGGTGTGGACGACGCCGGGCACCGTGGCCGGAATGCCGGAGACGAGTCGCTCACGCAGGGGTTCGGGTACGAGGTTCCAGCCGTTGGCGTCCGCATCTGCACGGACGGTCCACTGCACCGTCGACAGGTCCAGCCAGCCCTGCTCCACGAGTCCTCCTCGACCCTGCTCCTCGGTGAGCGACCCGGAACCCGTCCGGACCCAGAAATGACCGCGCTCTCATCAGTGCGTCGGGACGTACGTTAGCACCGACCGCAAACGCTCTCATAAGACTTTGCAGACACGTTCCCGATTCGTTATCAGTCCGAGACCTTGCCGCCGGGCGTGGCACAACGATTCATTCGCCGGCTCCGTGAGCGCTGCGACAGCGCGCGTCAGCGCGCGGGGCTCCGATCTCCGGAGCCAGGGGAGATTTCTGTCATCCACGACGCGGACCGCTGGGGTCCGCGTCCGGTTCACGAGGCGCTGGGGCCCTCGTCGGTCACCTGGGGGGACGCCTGCGGCTCAGGCCTCGGCGCGGGCGGGGCGGGTGGCGCCGCCTGCACGGCCGGGGGCACCGTGCCCGACTTCGTCTCCTCCTTGAACTCGCGGATCGCCTGGCCGGCGTTCTTGCCGAAGCCGGCGAGCTTGGTCCCGCCGAACAGGACCAGCGCAACCACCGCGAGAATGACCCATTCCCAACCGCCCAAACTTGGCATCCGAGTACTCCTTAGCTCTTCAGGGCCCACTCAATTCGTACCCCGTGCCCGCAAGCCGGGCTCCACACGGAGTATCTTCCACCCCTCACGCCGATTCGGCACGCCGGGCGCGCCATCCGCACCTCGAGGTGGGATCGCTCTCATAGACTGCCACACGAGCTCACGGCAGGAGGACCCATGGAGCAGGCCGCCCGCAGGCTGCGTCCCGGACAGCGCGCGCAGCTGTTCGTCCACGACATCACCGACGCCGAGAGCACGCTCGTCGCCGAATCGGAGACCCTGCTGTTCGAGGCGCCCAACTGGAGCCCGGACGGGCAGTGGCTGCTCGTGAACGCGGACGGGCTGCTGCACCGCGTCCCGGCCGGCGGCGGGGACTTCGAGCCGATCGAGGTGCCAGGCCTTCCGCTGCTGAACAACGACCACGTGCTCTCCCCCGACGGTCGCACCGCCTACGTCTCCGGCTTCGACGGCCATCTGCACGCTGTCGACCTCGACGCCCGCACCCACCGGCGGGTGTCGAACGACCACCCCGACTTCGTCCACTTCCTGCACGGGATCTCGCCGGACGGTGCGCTGCTGGCCTACATCGGCATGAACCTGCTGCCCGGCGGTGTGCGCACGAACGTCTACACAGTCCCCACCGCCGGCGGTGCGGACACCCAGCTCACCGACGACGCCTTCCCCGACGACGGCTCAGAGTTCAGCCCGGACGGAGAGTGGGTGTGGTTCAACTCTGAGCGCGGCTCGACGGCACCGGGTCACGCCCAGCTGTTCCGGATGCGTCCGGACGGGTCGGCGCTCGAGCAGCTCACGTTCGACGAGCGGGTGAACTGGTTCCCGCACATCTCTCCCGACGGCTCGAAGGTCGTCTACCTCAGCTTCCCGCCCGGAACGCTGGGCCACCCCGCGGACCTGGACGTGACGATCCGCCTGCTCGGTCCGGACCAGACGGCGAGCGACCTCGTCCACCTCTTCGGTGGCCAGGGCACCATCAACGTCCCGAGCTGGGCTCCCGACAGCAGCCGGTTCGCCTACGTAGCCTACCCCCTGGCCTGAACCGGGAGGGAACGATCCCCGCTGCCGGCTTCTTCCGCCCTTCCCGAGTGCCGGAAGATGGTGCCCGGCCGCACCGACAGCGCCTCCTCGATGCGCGCGGCCACGTCGCCGGAACAGGTCCGCTTGGCCGGGTCGTTGAGGAGCTGCCAGACGAACTGCCGACTGCATCCGGCCCGGCGTGCCAGTCGTGACTGGGTGAAGTCGAGCACGGCCATGTAGTCCGCCAGCAATTGCGGGTCCCGCAGCTTCATCCACAGACCTTTCGAGCCGGGGTGGGGGGTCGTGGTGAGGCTCATTGTCGCCTTTTGTTTGACGTTTCGTCAATTCACCAGTGATCCCTGGTGAGCCACGCTTGACGTGGTGTCAACGAAGACCGGCGCGCGTTGCCGGGCTTCCCCTTGTCAGTGTGATTTCGGGAGCCCAGCGCACTGGTTGACGACTTTGTGCAAGGCTTGGGGGCGACGCCAGGCTGGGACCTGCGTCACGGTCGACCTCCGGGAAATCACACGATGCATGCACTGGGCCGGTTCATCAGCGAGCTGATGGAGGCGCGCAGCATGTCCCGGCCCGCGCTCGAACGGGCCAGCGGGCTGAGCCGCCAGCACATCCACCAGCTCCTCGACGATCGCAGGACGAGCCTGGGCCGCATGGTGGACGACACGACCATCGCGGGACTCGCCCGCGCCTTCGCCGACATCGGGGAGGGCGCCTTCATCGCGAAGGCCGCGGAGTCCATGGGGGTTCCGGTCGACCGGCTCGCCGCCGTCGAGATCGACCTGGACCGACTCTCCGACGAGGCGCTGCTGGGGATCCTGGCCCGCCGCCTGGAACGGGCTTCGTCCCTGCGCGCGCAGGCAGCCAACGACGAACCGCAGCCCCTGGCCGCGCGCCGTGGGCACAAGGCACGCGAGCGTCTCGATCAGGAGTGGGGCGACCGGGAGGGTTAGTCCCCGGTTCGGGCCGGGCGCACGGCAGGCCGGGTGTCAGGGGCGGCCAGCAGACTGGCGTCATGCATGATCCCTGGCACGAGTTCGGTTCGCTCTCCGACTGGGCACTGCGTTGGGCTGCGCTGCCGAAAGGGCTGCTCGGCGTCACCGACTTCAGCCTCCGCACGGTCACCCTCGACGACCGGCTGCTGCAGGCCGAGCGGCGCTGCACCGTCGCGCACGAGGTCGAGCACATCCGGCTCGGCCCGCTGCCGAGCGACCCGGTTCTGGCCGCGCGGGAGGAGGCGGCCATCGACCGGGCCGTGGCCCGCAAGCTGATCGGCATCGGCGAACTCGGCGACGCGCTCGCCTGGGCCAGCACGCTCGCCGAGGCCGCCCAGGAACTGTGGGTCGACGAGGACACGCTCTCCGTGCGGTTGCGGCACCTGCACCCCGCCGAGGTCCACTACCTGCGCCGGCGGCTCCAGCAGGAGCCGCCATGTGGGCCTTCCAGCCCGGGATGACTAGGGTGGGCGCATGCTCAGCCGGGTGATCACCGTGTCCGACCGCTGCGCGGCCGGCGTCAGGGAGGACCGGTCCGGCCCCGCGCTGGCAGAAGCGCTCGAGGCCGCAGGGTACGAGGTCTCGCTGATCGTGGTGCCCGACGGTGAGGAGTCCGTCCGCGCGGCGCTGCTCGAGGCCCTCGACAGCGGCGCACGGCTGGTGATCACCACCGGCGGCACCGGCGTCGGGCCGCGCGACCGCACCCCCGAGGGCACCGGTCCCGTGCTGGACCGGCTGCTGCCCGGCGTGGTCGAACTGCTCCGGGGCCGCGGCCTCGAGCACTCCACCCATGCCGCGCTGAGCCGGGGCCTGGTCGGCGTGGTGGACGCGACGGACGGCGAGGGCGGCGCCCTGGTCGCGAACCTGCCGGGCAGCCCGAAGGCCGTCCGTGAGGGCGCGGAAGTGCTGCTCCCGCTGGTGGCGCACGTGCTCGACCAGCTCGCCGGCGGTGACCACTGATGGGCGTCGTGCTCGCCGAGGTGAGGAACTCGGCCGTCACGGCTGCCGAACTGCTCGACCTCGTCCGCAGGTCCGATGCGGGCGCGGTGGCACTGTTCGTCGGGGTCGTGCGCGACCACGACCCGCAGGCCTCCGGCGCGGTGGTCTCCCTCGACTACACCTGCCACCCCTCCGCGCCGGAGCGGATGCGCGAGATCGTCGCGGGCGTCCTCGCGTCCACCGACCCCGGGGACGGCTGCACGGTGGCCGCCACGCACCGCATCGGTCACCTCGTCGTGGGTGACGTCGCGTTCGTCGTGGCCGTTTCCGCCCCGCACCGGCATCTCGCGTTCGCGGTCTGCGAGCAGGTCGTCGAGGCGGTGAAGGCAGGCCTGCCGGTCTGGAAGCAGCAGTTCGAGGCGGATGGCAGCTACCGCTGGTCAGGGCTCTAGGCCAGCCCCGTCCGCCGCCGGCCCGCTCCCCCACACACCCCTGGCCGGTGCCGTCACCCCGGCGTCAGGACTCGACCAGCCGCAACGCCAGGCGCGGGCACCCGGCAACCGCGCGGCGGGCGGCGGGGCCAAGAGCGGGAGGGACTTCGCCGGTGACGATGGGGAAGCCCCACTCGTCGAGGGAGATGAGCTCGGGAAGCAGTTCGTGACACAGCCCCCGTCCGTGGCACGAGGGCCAGTCAACCCGTAGGCGCGAGGGCGCCATGGCCACACTCCTGTCGTTGGTGGAGGTGCAACTCGTCGCCGAACCAGCGCAGCAGGGACCGGACCAGGCGCGCCGTCCCGTCGGGATGAGCACACGCACCGCGACCGGACACCAGCCCGCACAGCTCCTGGACGCGTTCACCGTTGTCGATTCCCCGACGGACCTGATCGACCGCGTGGGCGAGGGCGGGGAGCCCGTTCCGGCACGGCCCACAGCGGCCCGCCGACTGCGCGGCCAGGTAGGAGACGATCCGGGCCGTCCGGTCCACCGGGCACACGCCGGCGGGAAGGGGCATCACCACTCCGGCGCCGAGCCTCGCCCCCAGCTCGGCCAGGTCCTCGGCGGCGACGCGCCGGTCCGCGAGGGCTCCGGCCGGCACCCATACCCCGTGGTAGCCGCCGACCAGCACCGGGCGACGGAGTTCGTCCGGGCTCAGCACGGCGCTCCAGGGCGCTCCGAGCTCGACCTCGAGGACCGTCGTCGCGCCCGTCTCGGAGTGGCGGGTGACCAGCATCGTGGCCGGGTCGGGCCCCTGTGACCAGATACTGCACAACTGCGCGTACGTCTCCGCGTTCGACAGCAGGGTCGGGCGTCCGTGGAAGCCGGAGACGGCCTCCGGGGCCCAGGCGGTGACCGGACGGTTGGCGCGGCCTGACATGAGCTCGATCACCGCGCGCGCCTGACCGCTGACGAACCCCTCGTCAGCGACGTGCGTGCGCCACTGCAGCCTCTCTCCGGTGCGCCGCTCTGCGACGGCCTCGTGGATGCGCTCGCTCACGTGGGGGCGGTCACCGGGCAGCACGAGGTGGACGCGTCTGGTGCCGAGGGCGCGCGCCGCGAGGGCCGCACCGTCGAGGATCAGGTGCGGGCGCAGCATCGCGAGCGCTTCGTCCTTGTGGCTCGCCGGCTCGCCCTCGCTGAGGTTGACCACGACCACGGCGCCACGTCGCGCTGCCGTGCGCAGCTTGACGGCGAAGGGGA
>PHEV01000033.1 GCA_002843035.1 Actinobacteria bacterium HGW-Actinobacteria-5
ACGGGCTGCTCGCCTCCGAGGAGGTGGACGCGGTCTACATCGCCTCGCCGAACAGCGTCCACTTCAGCCAGGCGCTCGCGGCACTCCGGGCCGGCCGGCACGTGCTGGTGGAGAAGCCGGCCACGCCGACGGCCGCGGAGTTCGCCACGCTCGTCGCGGAGGCTCGCGCTGCGGGTGTCGTGCTGCTCGAGGCGATGCGGAGCGCCCACGACCCCGGCATGGCGCGCGTCCGCGACCTGCTCGGCGAGGTGGGGCCGGTGCGGCGGGTCTCGCTGCGGTACAACCAGCGCTCGTCGCGCTACGACCGGGTGCTCGCCGGAGAGCGGGTGAACATCTTCGACCCGGCGTTCGCCGGCGGCGCGCTGAACGACCTCGGCGTGTACTGCGTGAGCGCTCTGGTCGACCTGTTCGGTGAGCCAGGGCGGGTGGTGGCCGCGAGCGTGCCGATCGCGGGTGGCGCGGACGGCGCGGGCGCGGCGCTGGCGTCCTATCCGGGCTTCGTGGCCGACCTCGGCTGGTCGAAGATCACCGCCTCTGACGTGCCCAGCGAGGTGCAGGGCGAACTCGGCACCCTGCTGATCGATCACATCGCGGTGCCGAGGCGGCTCGAGTTGCACCGGCTCGACGGCAGCGAGGTCGAATCGCTGATCGATGCTCCCCTCTTCGACCTCAGCCCCGAGTTGCGCGCCTTCGCGGCACTGTGTGCTGGCGAGGGCAGCCCGTCCGCCGACCACGAGCGGACGCTGGCCGTGCTGCGCACCATCGAAGCCGTCCGCGAGGCCGCGGACTCCCCGGGATCGGTCCCCCGGTGACCGCCACTGCGGCGCAGCCCCGCCGTTGGGCGCCCAGCCCGGCCGACGTCGTCGACGTGTTCGTCTACGTGGTGGTGCTCAACCTCGCGGCCGAGTACGTGCCACTGGTGATCACCGAGACGTTCACCCTGTCGCTGCTGACGGCGCTGCTGCTCAAGGCCACCCTCGAGGTGGTGGTCTTCCTGAAGAACCGGGCCAAGCGCCGGTTCAAGGCCGCCACGACCGTGGGTGCCAAGGTGTTGGCCGCACTGCTGCTGTGGCTGATCCTGGTCGGCAGCAAGTTCGTGGTCCTGGAGCTGATCGCCCTGTTCTTCGCCGGCTCGGTGACGCTCGGCGGGTTCTTCTCCGTGACCGGCCTGATCATCGTGCTGTTGCTGGCCAGGGCCGGCGTCCGTCGCCTGCTCGCCGCGCCCCCGGACCGGATCGGGGACGGTTCCTGATCCGGTCCACCGGTCGCCGGGTCGAACCCCGACTGCTCCGACCTCAGACCTCCAGGCCCGGGTAGAGCGGGTTGGCGCCGAGCAGTTCGGCGGCGGCGGCGCGCGTCCGCTGGGCGATGCCTGCGGCCAGGGTGTACTTCGCCTTACCTGGTGCGCCGGCGGCGGTGGCCACCGGGGTGGTCGCCTTCAGCACGTTGGTGATCAACTCGGCGACCGTGTCGAACTCCGCGGCGCCGAAGCCCCGGCTGGTCAGCGCAGGGGTGCCGATCCGGACGCCCGTGGTGTACCAGGCGCCGTTCGGGTCGTTCGGGACGGAGTTGCGGTTGGTGACGATGCCGGCGTCCAGCAGCGCCGACTCGGCCTGCCGGCCGGTGAGCCCGAACGAGCTCACGTCCAGCAGCACGATGTGGTTGTCGGTGCCGCCGGTGACCAGGGTCACCCCGCGCCGGAGCAGGCCGTCGGCCAGCGCCTTGGCGTTGTCGGCCACGGCCTGCGCGTAGGCCTGGAAGGACGCCTGCCGGGCCTCGGCGAACGCCACGGCCTTCGCGGCCATGATGTGGCTGAGCGGGCCGCCGAGCACCATCGGGCAGCCGCGGTCGACGGACGGCGCGTACTCCGCGGTGGCCAGCACGAACCCGCCGCGGGGGCCCCGCAGCGACTTGTGCGTGGTGGACGCCACCACGTCCGCGTAGGGGATCGGGTTCTCCTCGCCGGTGAACACCTTGCCCGCGACCAGGCCGGCGAAGTGGGCCATGTCGACGAACAGGGTGGCGCCGACCTCGTCGGCGATGTCGCGCATCTTCGCGAAGTTCACCCGGCGCGGGTAGGCGGAGTAGCCGGCCACGAGGATCAGCGGCTTGAACTCGCGGGCGTCCGCGAGCAGCTTGTCGTAGTCGATCAGGCCGGTCTCCGGGTTCGTCCCGTATGAGTGCTGGCGGAACATCTTGCCGGAGATGTTGTGCCGGAAGCCGTGGGTGAGGTGGCCGCCCGCGTCCAGTGCCATGCCCATCACGCGCTGGGCGTTGAAGGTGGCCCGCAGCGTCTCCCAGTCATCCTCGGAGAGGTCGTTCACGGTCTTCGCGCCGAGCTTCTCCAGCGCCGGGTTCTCGACCCGGTGGGCGAGGATCGACCAGTAGGCGACCAGGTTGGCATCGATGCCCGAGTGTGGCTGCACGTAGGCGTACTCGGCGCCGAAGAGTTCACGCGCGTGCTCGGCGGCGACCGTCTCGACGGTGTCGACGTTCGCGCAGCCGGCGTAGAAGCGGTGTCCGATCGTGCCCTCGGCGTACTTGTCGGACAGCCAGGTGCCCATCGTCATCAGCACCGGCAGGGACGCGTAGTTCTCGCTCGCGATCAGCTTCAGGGACGCCCGCTGGTCGCGCAGTTCGGCGCGTGCGGCGTCGGCGATCCGGGGCTCGACCCCTTCGATCACTACGAGGATCTGGCTGTAGATGGACGACGCGGTGCTGGCGAGATCGGTCACGGGCTCTCCTCGGATCGGGCGACGCCCAACTCTATCCGGAAGTGGTCGCCTCTCCCGACGTGGCGTGGTGCCCGGTCACCTCCACCGCGTCGGCACGGACGCGCGGAGGATGCGCCCTGCCGGCTGCCGAGGAGATCCGCCCTGGACCGGCCAGTGGGTCTGGTTCGGATGATGACTGATACGGTTCAATGAATCGGTTTTGTGATCTAATCGTGATCAACGACGTGAAGATCGGACGAGATGACCCCCAAGAACTCGGTGAGCATGCGCGACGTGGCAACGCTGGCGCAGGTCTCGGTGGGCACTGTCTCCAATGTGCTGAATTCTCCGGATCGGGTGGCCGAAGCCACCCGGCAACGCGTGCAGGCCGCGATCGAGAAGCTCGGCTGGGTACCGAACGAGTCGGCCCGGCAGCTGCGCGCCGGCCGCAGCAGGTCGATCGGGATGGTCGTGATGGACATCGCCAACCCGTTCTTCACCGACGTGGCGCGCGGCGCGGAGGAGCTCCTCTACGGCGAGCAGTACTCGGTGCAGATCGGCAACAGCGACCAGGACCCGGGCCGCGAAATCACCTTGCTCGACCGCTTCGAACAGCAGCGGGTGGGTGGGGTGCTGTTCGCCCCGATCGATGACAGCGTGGAGCGGTTGGTTCGCCTGCGCCAGCGGGGCATCCCCGTCGTGATCGTCGACCGGGTCGGATCCAGTGTCGACTTCTGCTCGGTGGGGGTGGACGACCTCGCCGGCGGCAGGCTGGCGGGCCAGCACCTGCTTGACCAGGGCCATCATCGCCTCGCGTTCGTCGGCGGTCCCAGCTCGCTGGCCCAGGTGCGCGATCGCCGCCGCGGGATGGAACTCGCCGTGGAGCAGGCCGGTGGAGACGTCTCGCTGCTTGCCGTGAGCACTCCCACCCTGAGCCTCGAGGCGGGCGTGAGCAGTGCGGGTGAGATCGCGGCGCTTCCGACGGGGGAGCGTCCGACCGCGGTGTTCGCCGCGAACGACCTGGTGGCGATCGGGTTGCTGCAGGGCTTCGTCACCGCCGGCCTGCGAGTGCCCGACGATGTCGCGATCATCGGCTACGACGACATCGCCTTCGCCGCGGCCGCCGCCGTCCCGCTGTCGTCGGTCCGGCAGCCCCGTGAGGACATCGGACGCAAGTCTGCTGAATTGCTGGTTCGTGAGATCGAGGCTGCCGACTCCGGCGCACCGCACCGGCACGAGGCCGTCCGGTTCACGCCGCAGCTGATCGCGCGGCGCTCGACCCAGCCCCGCAAGCGCGCAAAGGGTTGACACGAGGCACATCGGTCCGTAGTGTCTTGAATCGTTCGTATGGAACGTTTCAATAGCCAATGGAGGCCGCCGGTGGACGCTAACGGAGCTGTGCCGGTGCTTGAGCTCAAGGGAGTCTCCAAGAGCTTCGGGGCTGTGGTTGCGCTCCGCAACGCGGACCTGACGTTGCACGCCGGCTCGATCCACGCGGTCGTCGGTGAGAACGGCGCGGGGAAGTCGACGCTGGTCAAGATCATGGCCGGCCTCTACCAGCGGGACACCGGCACGTTCGAGATGGACGGCAAGCCGGTCCACTTCCGAACCACGGCCGAGGCCAAGGCTGCGGGAATCGCGGTGATCTACCAGGAGCCGACCCTGTTCCCCGACCTGTCGGTGACCGAGAACGTCTTCATGGGCCGCCAGCCGGTCGGCCGCTTCGGCCGGATCGACAAGGGGCTGATGCGCACCGAGGTGGCCGGCCTGATGGACCGCCTGGGGGTGCGCATCGACCCCGACCGTCCGGCCGATGGCCTCTCGATCGCCGACCAGCAGATCATCGAGATCGCCAAGGCCATCTCCCTGGACGCGCGGGTCCTGATCATGGACGAGCCGACCGCGGCACTGTCCGGCGTCGAGGTCGAGCGGCTGTTCGCTGTCGCACGCAGCCTGCGGGACGAGGGTCGCGCGCTGATGTTCATCTCCCACCGGTTCGACGAGGTGTTCGCCCTGTGCGACACGGTCACGGTGATGCGGGACGGCGCCTACATCTCGACCGCGGCGATCGCCGACACCTCCGTGCCGGAGATCGTGCGACTGATGGTCGGCCGCGACGTCAACGAGTTGTTCCCCAAGATCGAGGCCGAGATCGGGCGTCCGCTGCTCGAGGTCTCCGGCCTGTCCATGCCCGGGGTGTTTCGCGAGATCAGCTTCAGCGTCCGCTCCGGCGAGATCGTCGCGCTGGCCGGGCTGGTCGGCGCCGGCCGCAGCGAGGTCGCCCGCGCGGTGTTCGGCGTCGATCCCTACGAGCAGGGCTCGGTGGTCCTGGACGGCACGCCGCTGCCGCCACACAACCCGGCGGCAGCCATGAAGGCCGGGCTGGCGCTGGTGCCCGAGGACCGGCGCAAGCAGGGCCTGGTGATCGACGCGAGCGTCGCCACGAACATCACCGATGCGATCCGACCCACGCTGACCAGGTTCGGCCTGATCACCGCACGTGCGGAGAACGTGGAAGCGCAGGTCTGGGCCCGCAAGCTCGAGGTGAAGACCGCGTCGCTGGACGCGGTGGCCGGCACGCTCAGCGGCGGCAACCAGCAGAAGGTCGTGCTGGCCAAGTGGCTCGCCGCCAACCCCAGGGTGCTGATCATCGACGAGCCCACCCGCGGTATCGACGTCGGCACCAAGTCCGAGGTGCACCGGATGATGTCTGAGCTGGCCGGCATGGGCCTGGCCATCCTGATGATCTCCTCCGAACTGCCCGAAGTGCTCGGCATGGCCGACCGTGTCCTGGTCATGCACGAGGGCCGGATCACCGCTGACCTGCCGCGATCCGAGGCGACGCCGGAAACCGTGATGTTCGCCGCCACTCACACGAGCGAGGAGGTCGCATGACCACCGTGCCGGTGACGAGCACACCCGGGATCGGCGCGCGGCTGGCCGGGCTGGCCCGGTCCCGCGAGACGGGCATCTTCCTGGCGCTGGCCCTGGTGATCGTGGCCACGACCCTGAAGAACCCGGACTTCCTGTTCAGCGCTGACGGATGGCGCAACCTGCTGCTCAACCCGTCCATCGTCGCGGTCGTCGCGATCGGTCAGGCCGTGGTGATCATCAGCCGCAACGTCGACCTGTCGGTCGGGTCGATCGTGGGCCTGACGGCCTATCTGGTCGGCAGCCTGTTCCTGGCGTTCCCCCAGATCCCGGTCCCGCTCGTGTTCGTCATCGGGGTCGTCTTCGGTGGCCTGCTCGGGGCGGTGAACGGTGCCCTGGTCGCGTTCGGCAGGGTCCCGGCGATGGTGATCACCCTTGGCACCCTGTACGCCTTCCGCGGGATCAACGTGTGGTGGACCGGCTCCAAGCGGATCAACGCTTCCGACATGCCCGACGGGTTCCTCGACCTCGGCACCCAGCAGTTCCTCACGATCCCCGTCCTGACCATCCTCGCCGTCGTGATCCTCGTCGTCGTCGCGTGGTACATGGCCAACACCCGCGGTGGACGCGAGTTCTACGCGATCGGTTCCGATCCCGACGCCGCCGAGCTGTACGGCCTGGCCAAGACCCGGCGGGTGCTGATGGCCTTCGTGGCTTCCGGCGCGGCGTCCGGCCTGGCCGGCGTCCTGTACACGGCCCGCTACGGCACGGTGAACTCCCAGGTCGGCGACGGCTTCGAGCTGCAGGCGATCGGCGCAGCGGTGATCGGCGGCGTCGCGATCGTGGGCGGCAGCGGCACCGTGCTCGGGGCCGTGTTCGGTGCCTACCTGTTGCTCACCATCAACAGCGCCCTGCCGGTGCTCGGTATCCCCGACTTCTGGCAGCGGGCCGTGGTCGGTGTGCTGATTCTGGGCGCCATCGTGCTCGACCGGGTGCTCGCGCAGCGCCAGTCGAGGCGCCTGCACGAGGAGAGGAGCGCGGCATGACCACCCTGACCTCCGGGAGCCCCGACACCGAGCGCAGCTACGCCGACTACGGCCGTCCCGCCTGGCGCCGGATCCTGTTCAGCCGGGAGATGGCGATCATCGCGCTGCTGGTCGTTGTCGTCATCGCGGCCTCCCTGCGGGTGCCGAAGTTCGCCACCCCGGTGACGCTGGGCTACCTGCTCTTCGACATCACCCCGCTGCTGTTCATCGCCCTGGCCATGGCTCCCGTGATGATCACCGGCGACATCGACCTGTCGGTCGGCTCGATGGTGGGCCTGACCAGCGTCGTGGTCGGGCTGTGCTCCGCGTCCGCGCTGCCCATTCCGGTCGCGATCGTGCTGGCGCTGGTCGTCGGTGCCATCGGCGGGGCAGCCAACGGCCTGCTCGTCACCAGGGTCGGGCTGCCGGCACTCGCCGTGACCATCGGCACCCTGGCGCTGTACCGGGGCATCGCGGTCGGCCTGCTCGGCACCACGGCGGTCACCCAGTTCGACAAGTGGTGGACGACGCTGGTCAAGGCGCGGATCGGGAGCACCGGCATCCCCGTCGTGGTGATCCTGTTCGTCGTCCTCCTGGCGGCCTTCGTGCTGATGCTGCACTTCACGCCGTTCGGGCGGGGCATCTTCGCGATCGGCCTGTCCAAGGACGCGGCCAGCTTCTCCGGCGTCCACGTGAACCGGACCCGGCTGGTCCTGTTCATCCTGTCGGGGCTCATGTCCGCGCTGGCCGGCATCTACTACGCCCTCTACTACAACTCCGCGCGCGGAGACAACGCGACCGGGCTCGAACTGCAGGTGATCGCCGCCGTGGTGCTGGGCGGTGTGTCCGTGTGGGGCGGACGCGGCGCGCTGCACGGCGTCGTCGCCGGCGTCCTGCTGATCGGCGTGTTGTCCAAGGCGCTGCAGCTGGTCAACGTCACCTCCGACGTGGTCAGCATCATCACCGGAGCCCTGCTCGTGCTGTCGGTGATCGCCGGCAGCGTCGTGAGCTGGGCGCAATCGAGACGGGTCCGGCCCGCAGCCGCGCCCGCAAAGACCTCCTGAAGGAACCGGGGCTCGCCCCAATCAACCGTCGGACCCAGTGCGGGGCCCGACCAAACGAAAGGATCACCCATGATGATCGGTAAGTCCCGGATGGGTCTCCGCGCTCTGGCGGGTGTCGCTGCGGCGAGCCTGCTCCTGGCTGCTGGCTGTTCGTCCAGCACCACGAGTTCGCCGGCTGCGGGCGGCAGTGCCGCCTCGTCTGCGCCCGCGGAGGCCATGACCATGACGTTCCTGCCGAAGAACCTGGGCAACGCCTACTTCGACACCTCCTACAAGGGTGTCCAGGCTGCGGCGGGCGTGCTCGGCGCGACCGTGACCCAGGTGGGTCCGGCCAAGGGCGACGACCCGGCCGGCCAGGTCTCCTACATCAACACCGCCACGCAGCAGCAGGTGAGCGCGCTGCTGGTCTCGGCGAACGACAAGTCGGCGATCTGCGATGCGCTGAAGGAGGCGATGACCGCTGGTGTGAAGGTGGTCACGTTCGACTCCGACACCAACCCCGAATGCCGCGACCTGTTCATCAACCAGGCGACGGCCGAGGGCATCGCGAAGGTGCAGGTCGACATCATCACCTCCGAGATCGGCGACTCCGGCGAGATCGCGATCCTGTCCGCTTCGGCCAACGCGACGAACCAGAACGCGTGGATCGACATGATGAAGAAGGAACTGGCGGCCAGTCATCCGAACGTCAAGCTGGTGGACACCGTCTACGGCAACGATGACGACCAGACCTCCTACGACAAGACCTCCGCGCTGCTGCAGTCGCACCCGAACCTGAAGGGGATCATCTCCCCGACCACGGTCGGCATCGCCGCCGCGGCCCGGTACCTGTCGAAGTCGGAGTACAAGGGCAAGGTCATGCTGACCGGCCTCGGCACCCCGAACCAGATGCGTGACTACGTCAAGGACGGCACCGTGACGGAGTTCGCGCTGTGGAACCCGCAGGACCTGGGCACCCTGGCCACCTACGCCGCCGCGGCGCTGGTGCAGGGCAAGATCACCGGCGCAGAGGGTGACAAGTTCACCGCCGGCGACCTGGGCGAGTTCACCGTCGGCGCGGACAAGACCGTCCTGCTCGGCGAGCCCTACAAGTTCAACAAGGACAACATCGACAACTTCAACTTCTGAGTTGTCCTGACCCCGTGGCGCCCGGCCGGTGAGCCGACCGGGCGCCCCAACCCTCCGGCCCCGAACCTCCATCAAGAAGAAGACCCTGAGATGACCACTTTTGCTTCCATCACCGACCAGTTGGCCCTGCAGGCCATCGAGTTGCCCTCGTGGGCGTTCGGGAATTCGGGCACCAGGTTCAAGGTGTTCGGTACGCCGGGTACTCCGCGCACCGTGCAGGAGAAGCTGGCGGACGCCGCGCAGGTGCACGCCTTCACCGGGCTGGCGCCGACGGTGGCGCTGCACATTCCGTGGGACAAGGTGGACGACTACGCCGCCCTGGCCGCGTACGCGAAGGAGCTGGGCGTCGCGCTGGGCACGGTCAACTCCAACACGTTCCAGGACGAGGACTACAAGTTCGGCTCGCTCACCCATACCGATGCGCGGATCCGGCGCAAGGCGATCGATCACCACCTGGAGTGCATCGACATCATGGATGCGACCGGCAGCCGGGACTTGAAGATCTGGCTGGCCGACGGCTCCAACTACCCGGGTCAGGCGGACCTGCGGGGCCGTCAGGATCGGCTCCATGAATCCCTGCAGGTGATCTATGACCGGCTGGGCGATGACCAGCGGCTGGTGCTGGAGTACAAGTTCTTCGAGCCGGCGTTCTACCACACCGATGTGTGCGACTGGGGCACGAGCTACGCCCAGGTCGCCGCGCTCGGCCCGAAGGCGATGGTCTGCCTGGACACCGGCCACCACGCGCCGGGCACGAACATCGAGTTCATCGTGATGCAGCTGCTGCGGCTGGGGAAGCTCGGCAGCTTCGACTTCAACTCCCGCTTCTACGCCGACGACGACCTGATCGTCGGCGCGGCGGACCCGTTCCAGCTGTTCCGGATCCTGTTCGAGGTGGTCCGGGGTGGCGGCTACGGTCCCGAATCCGGCGTGGCCTTCATGCTCGACCAGTGCCACAACGTGGAGGACAAGGTCCCGGGGCAGATCCGCTCGGTGCTGAACGTGCAGGAGATGACCGCGAAGGCGATGCTGGTCGACCGCGACGCGCTCGCGGCGGCGCAGGCCGCCGGTGACGTGCTGGGTGCGAACGGGATCTTCATGGACGCGTTCTACACCGACGTCCGCGCCGACCTGGCGGCTTGGCGGGAGTCCCGTGGCCTGCCCGGCGACCCGATGGCGGCGTTCGCAGCGACCGGCTACCTGGCCAGGATCGCCGCCGACCGCGTCGGCGGCACCCAGGCCGGCTGGGGCGCCTGAACCGATGGCGCGGTACTGCCTGCTGGGCCACGTCGACCCGGCGAAGCGGGAGGAGTACAAGGCGAGGCACGCCGCGGTGTGGCCGGAACTGCTGGTCGCGCTGCGGGACGCCGGGTGGCGCAACTACTCGCTGTTCCTGCGTCCGGACGGGCTGCTGATCGGCTACTGCGAGGCCGATGACCTGAACGTGGCGCAGGAGAAGGTCGCCGCGACCGAGATCAATGCGACCTGGCAGGCGGAGATGTCGCGGCTGTTCGCGTCCGAGGGTGCGCCGGACGAGGCCTGGGAGCGGGTCGAGGAGGTCTTCAACCTGGAGGATCAGCTGGCTGCCAGCGGTCACTGACGGTCGTGGGGGTCGCTTGACGCCGAACGATCCCGATCGTAGGATATGAAACGATTCAAGCCTACGCCGAAAGGGCAGCGATGAGGCTCGTCCAGCAGGCCATCCGGACCGGAGCGATCCGGTGAGCGCGCGGTACTTCGCAGCCGCGGATCTCGGGGCGTCCAGTGGGCGGGTGATCCTCGGCTCGCTCGAGGACGGCCGGTTCGAGCTCAGCCAGACCGCCCGCTTCCCCAACGGGCCGGTCGAGGAGGCCGACGGCATCCACACCGACGCCCAGGCCCTGTTCCAGGCGGTCGCGGGGGGCCTCCAGGCGGCCATCGAGGCGTCGGGCGGTGCTCTGGAGTCGGTGGGCGTCGATACCTGGGGGGTCGACTACGGGCGCGTGGACGCCGCCGGCGAGCTGCTCGAGCGTCCGTTCCACTACCGCGACGACCGCACGCAGGGAGTTCCCGAGCTGGTCTTCGCCGGGTTGCCTGCCGCGCAGCTGTACGCCGCCGCGGGCCTCCAGGTGATGCCCTTCAACACGATCTTCCAGCTGGTCGCCGGCCGTGGCGACCGGCACTGGGCCGACGCGGCCGACGTGCTGCTGATGCCTGACCTGATGGCGTACTGGCTGTGCGGTCGCCGGGTCGCCGAGATCACCATCGCCTCGACCACCGGCCTGCTGGACGTCGCGTCCCGCACCTGGTCGGAGGCCACCTGCGCCCACCTCGCCCAGCGCTACGGCCTCCCCGTTCCGCGCGTGCTGCCGGAACTCGTCGAGGCGGGTACCCTCCTCGGACCCACCGCCGAGGGCCTGTTCGAGAAGCAGCTGCAGGTGGTGGCCGTCGCCGGCCACGACACAGCCTCGGCCGTGGTCGCCATCCCCGCCCGCGGCACCGACTTCGCGTTCGTGTCCTCCGGCACGTGGTCGCTGGTCGGCCTCGAGCTGGAGCAGCCGGTACTCGGCGAGGCCAGCCGCGCGGCCGACTTCACCAACGAGCTCGGCATCGACGGCACCGTCCGCTACCTCAAGAACGTGATGGGCCTGTGGGTGCTCAGCGAGAGCATCCGCACCTGGCGGGCCGGGGGGCGCGACGTCGAACTCGTCGCGCTGCTCGAGGCCGCGGCCACCCGTCCGGGGCTCGCCTGCGTCCTCGACATGACCGACGAACGACTGTTGCCGCCCGGCGACATGCCCGCCCGGTTGCTCGCGATGGCCGCCGAGACCGGGCAGCGACTCGACGCCGACCCTGCGTCCATCTGTCGCTGCATCCTGGACTCGCTCGCCCTGGCCTACCGCGTCACGATCCGCACGGCCTGCGAACTCTCCGGACGCGACATCTCGGTGGTGCACATCGTCGGCGGCGGCTGCCAGAACACCCTGCTCTGCCAGCTCACCGCGGAGGCCACCGGGCTGCCGGTGATCGCCGGTCCGGCCGAAGGGACCGCGCTGGGCAACCTGCTCGTCCAGGCCCGGGCCTGCGGCGCTCTCCATGGTGACCGCACCGCCCTTCGCGAGGTGGCGATCGCTTCCTCCGAGCTCACCACCTACCACCCCGGCGTGCTGCCGCTTCCCGCCCAGCAGTGGGAAGCGGCCGAACGGCGCGCCGCCGGACGAACGGCCTGAACCGCGCGTTGAGTGTGACACCAACCTGTTCCGCTGACGTGGCCGAAAAGGGGACGGTTCTCCTTCTCGGCCACAGATGCCTGTCACGCGAGCCACCGGAATCGTGATCAACCCGAGATCGATTCCGACCGGGCCTGCGCAGCTGGGTCCAGCCGGGGTGGTGTCGCGGGGCAGGGAATGGTGTACGCTCTTGAATCGTTCCAATCGACGGCAGTGACGCCGCGACGACACCCACGACAGGTACCTCAGATGAGCACCAGCGAAGTCCGGGAGGCGCCCGGGGACTCGTTCCCCGTGGTCAACACCCACGTCCACTTCCCACCCAACTTCTCCGCGTTCGGCACGGTCGCGGACGCGATCGACGCGGCCGCGCGTGAGGGCGTCAGCGCGGTCGGCATCTCGAACTTCTTCGACCAGCAGGTGTACGCCCGCTTCGCCGAACAGGCCGTGGCTGCGGGCGTCGTCCCGCTCTACGGGCTGGAGTTCATCACCCTGGACGACGACCTCGCCGCCGCGGGCACCCGGGTGAACGATCCCGCCAACCCGGGCCGGATGTACCTGTGCGGCAAGGGCATCACTCCGTTCCGGCGCAAGTCCGAGGACGCTGCGCGGATCGCCGCGTCCATCCGGTCGGGCAACGACGCCCGCGCCGCGGAGATGGTCGCGAAGCTGTCGGACTGGTTCGCTGCCTGCGGCCTGGACACCGGGTTCACCGCTGAGGTCATCGCCCGCGACGTCGCCGCAGCGGCCGGCGTCCCGGTCGAGTGGGTATCGCTGCAGGAGCGGCATGTCGCGATGGCGTTCCAGCGCGCGCTCGCGAGCCTGCCGGCGGAGGAGCGGGCGGCCGTCCTCGAGCGCGCCTACGGCGGGCCGTCGAAGGTCGACATCGACGACGCGGTCGCGCTGCAGGGCGAGTTGCGCTCCCGACTGATCAAGGTCGGCACCCCGGGCTTCGTCGCCGAGGTTCCGCTCGGCTTCACCGACGCCTACCGCTACGTGCTGGAGATGGACGGCATCCCCACGTACCCGACGCTGGCCGACGGCACCAGCCCGGTCTGCCCGTTCGAGGACCCGCCAGAGCGCCTCGCCGCCCAGCTCGCCGAGCGTGGCATCCACGCGGCAGAGCTGATTCCCCTCCGCAACACGGGCGCCTGCGTGGACGCCTACGTGAAGGCGTTCACCGACGCCGGCATGATCGTGATGGCCGGCACCGAGCACAACACGCTCGACCGGATCCCGATCGAGGTGGCCTGCGCGGACGGCCCGGTCTCCGCCTACGCCCGGAAGGCTTTCTGGGAGGCCACCTGCGTGGTGGCCGCCCACCAGCACGAGGTGGCCGCGGGCCGTCCCGGCTACGTCGACCGCGCAGGCACGCGCACCCCGATCCCTACCGCTGCGCTGGTCCAGCTCGGCAGCCAGCTGATCACGAAGGAGAACCGATGAGCCTCGTCGCGGAGCTGATCCAGGTCGCGAACGCCTTCGGCGCCGACCCCGAGTACTCCCGGGCCGGTGGCGGCAACGCCTCGGTGAAGGTGGACGGCGTGCTGCGGATCAAGCCGAGCGGCGTGCCACTGGCCACCCTGACCGCCGCCGACCTGGTCGGGCTTCGCAACGACGTCCTGCTCGAAGCGCTGCACTCCGACGAGCCCGTCGAGGGCGACCCGGTGCAGGCCGCCGCAGCGAAGGCGCTCACCGACGCCCCGGGCGGGCGCAGGCCGAGCGTGGAGATCCTGTTCCACGCCCTGATCCCGGACGCGCTCGTGCTGCACACCCACCCGCTGGTCGCCAACGCGCTGACCTGCAACACCGACGCCGCCCGGCTCACCGAGAAGCTGTTCGGCGACGAGGCGGTCTTCGTGCCCTACACCGACCCCGGCGTCCCGCTGGCCCGCACGGTCGAGGAGGTGCGCGAGGCCTACACCGCGCGGACGGGCCGTCCCGCCCCGGGGATCACGCTGCTCGGCAACCACGGGATCATCGTCTCGGGCAACTCCGCCGCCGAGCTCACCGAGCGGGCCGAGCGGCTCACCGCGACCATCGCCGCCGCGATCGACGCGGGAGAGGTGACCGCCCCTGCGGTGCCGACGGCCTCACCCGGCATGCGCGAGGTCATCAACACCGTCGCACCCACCCTGCGCGGGCTGCTGGGCACGGCCGACCGGCTGGCCGTGGTCACCTCCGACGCCTCCGACCTCGTCCGCACGGTCACCACGACCCCTGCCGGCGCGGCGGTGCTCAGCGACGGCCCGCTGATCCCCGACCAGATCGTCTACGCCGGCTCGCTGCCGCTCGTGCTCGACCCGGCCGTCGACGCGGCGGCCGTCACCGCCGCCGTCGCCGCCTATCGCGACGCGCACGGCAAGGATCCGGTGATCGCGGTGGTGCCCGGCGTGGTCGCCTTCGGGGCCGGCGCCGACCTGGCCGCGGCGCGAACGGCGCTGGCCACCTTCACCGACGCCCTGCGAGTGGCGCGGGACGCCAACCGGATCGGCACGGTGCGCTGCCTCGATGCCGCCGAGCGCGGCTTCATCGAGAACTGGGAGGCGGAGAGCTATCGCAAGGCCGTGGCGGCCTCGGCCCGGGCGGGCCGGATGGACGGCAAGGTGGTGATGGTCACCGGCGCCGCCCAGGGTTTCGGCCTCGGCATCACCACCGAGTTGCTCGCCGAGGGCGCCCAGGTGGTGCTCGCCGACCTGAACGTCGAACTGGCGCAGCGGAACGCCGCCGAGCTCAGCGCGCGGTACGGGACCGGCCGGGCGGTGGCGGTGAAGGTGAACGTGGCGGACGAGCAGTCCCAGCTGGACGCGGCGGCAGAGGTGGTCGCGACCTACGGCGGGCTCGACGTGTTCATCTCGAACGCCGGGGTGCTGCGCGCCGAGGGCGTGATGACCCAGCCGGTGGCCGACTTCGACCTGGTCACGAACGTGAACTACCGGGGCTACTTCCTCGGCGTCCGCGCGGTCGCGCCGATCCTTGCCGCCCAGCACGCCGCCCGTCCGGACGCACTGTTCGACATCGTCGAGATCAACTCCAAGTCGGGCCTGGAGGGGTCGAAACGGAACTTCGCCTACGCCGGCTCCAAGTTCGGCGGAATCGGGCTCACCCAGAGCTTCGCGCTGGAACTGATCGAGTACGGCATCAAGGTGAACGCGATCTGCCCGGGCAACTACCTGGACGGGCCGCTGTGGATCGACCCGGAGCGCGGCCTGTTCGTGCAGTACCTGCGGGCCGGCAAGGTGCCCGGCGCGCAGAGCGTCGAGGACGTCCGGCGCTTCTACGAGGCGAAGGTGCCGATGGGCCGCGGCTGCCTGCCGTCCGACCTCGCCAAGGCCGTGTACTACGTCGTCGACCAGGCCTACGAGACCGGCCAGGCCGTGCCGGTCACCGGCGGCCAGAACATGCTCAACTGAACCCAATCCATTCCGCTGGCCGAACCCGTCGACCACAACGAGGAGAAACCGTGACCCAGGAATTCCCGGCCACCCAGCACGCGATCCAGTTCGTGGGCGCCGACCAGGTGGTGCACAACCCGGCGAAACAGATGTACCCGCTCGGGCCGACCCAGTTGCTGCTGAAGTCCGAGGCCTGCGGCATCTGCTTCTCCGACACCAAGCTGCTGCACGCCTTCACCAACCACCCACGCAAGAGCGAGGTGCTCAGCGGGCTGGACGCGGCGGTGCTGGCCGAGATCCCCAGCTACGTCCCCGGCGATGTGCCGGTGGTGCCGGGCCACGAGCCGGTCGGACGGATCGTCGCGGTCGGCTCCGCGGTGAAGCATCACCGGGTGGGAGAGCGCGTGCTGGTCGAGACCGACTACCGCCACCTGCCCACCGCCAGCTCCAATGCTGCCTTCGGCTACAACTTCGAGGGCGCGTTGCAGGAGTACGTGGTGCTCGACGAGCGGGTGATCATGGATCCCGACACCGGCGAGCGGTTCCTGATCCCGGTCAGTGAGGGTCCCTCGGCGTCCGCGATCGCGCTGATCGAGCCATGGGCCTGCGTCGAGGCCGCCTACGCCTGGGGCGAGCGGCAGCACCTGCTCGACGGCGGCCGCCTGCTCGTCGTGGTGGAGGCGGGTCGCCAGGTGGCCGGGCTGGCCGAACTCGTGGCCGCGCACGCGCCGGCGTCCGTTTCCGTGGTGGGCGCAGCCGACCCGGGGTCGGTCGGTGCGCAGATCGTCGCGGCCGAGCTGGGCGCGCTCGCCGGCCCGAGCTTCGACGACATCGTCTACTTCGGCTCCGACGCGGCGACGATCGAGAAGCTCGGCCCGCTGCTGAAGCCGTTCGGCGTACTCGACCTGGTGCTCGGCGGCACCCCGATCGGCGTCCCGGTGCCGGTCGACGTCGGCCGCGTGCACTACGACCTGATCCGCTACGTCGGCACCACCGGCACCTCCGCCGCCGAGGGCTACGCGAGGATCCCGGCGCAGTGCGAGTTGCGCGAGGGCGACACCGTCGCCATCGTGGGTGCCGCCGGCCCGATGGGCCTGATGCACACGATCCGTACCGCCGTCTCCGGCGTCCCCGGGATCCGCCTGGACGCGGTGGACGTCGACGACGCCCGGCTGACCCACCTGGCCTCCGTGCTCGCCCCGGTGGCGGCGGCGCAGGGTGTGCCGGTCAGCGTCCGGAACTCGCGGACCGAGCCGCTGCAGCCCGGCTACAGCTACGTCGCGGTGATGGTGCCCGCGCCGGCGCTGATCGCGCAGGCCGTCGACCTGGCCGGCGAGGCCGCCATCGTGAACGCCTTTGCCGGCTTCGCGATCGGCACCATGGCCGCGCTCGACCTGGACGCGGTCGCGACCCGCGGGGTCTACATGGTCGGTACCTCCGGCTCCCGCATCCAGGACATGAAGGCCATGCTGACCAAGGTGGAGTCGGGCCAGCTCGACACCAACGTGTCGCTGTGGGCCGTGACCGGCATGGCCGGGGTGGCGGACGCCCTGGAGAGCGTCAACAACCGCACCTCCGGCGGCAAGATCATGGTCTACCCGATGTTGCACAACCTCGGCCTGACCAGGCTCGACGAGCTCGCCGAGAGGCTGCCAGCCGTCGCCGAGGCGATGGACCATGGCCGCTGGACCAAGGCCGCCGAGGAGGCCCTGCTCGCCTCCGCGTCCTGACCCGGCCCCTCTGGTCGAGCCTGTCGAGAGGCCTGCCCAGCGGACTCTCTCCCCACCCCCCGTCCCCGGAACTGTCGCAAAGTGTCCCCAAGAGGCCGACTACGGCCTCTTGGGGACACTTTGCGGTGAGCGGGCGGGTCGGTGGTGGCACGCCCGGCAGATTCGTGGTCGGCTAGTGGCATGAAGGTGGTGCTGGCGCCCGACTCGTTCAAGGAGTCGATGAGCGCTGCCCAGGCCGTGGCCGCGATGGCGCGCGGCGTGCGCACGGTGCTGCCGGATGCCGAGTGCGTCGAGGTGCCGATGGCCGATGGCGGCGAGGGCACGGCGGACGCGCTGGTGGCGGCCCTGGGCGGGCAGTGGCGGACGGTCGCCAGCACCGACGCCCTCGGCCGTCCGATCGAGGCGGCCTACGGACTCTCCGGCGGCCTGGCCGTGGTGGAGGTGGCTGCTGCGGTCGGGATTGGGCTGGTCGCCCCGGCGGAGCGCGACGTGGCCAGGTCCAGTTCGCTGGGGGTGGCCGACCTGATCCGCGATGCTCTCGGCGCCGGTGCGACCCGGCTGGTCGTGGGACTGGGCGGTTCGGCCACCACGGACGGCGGCGCCGGCCTGCTGGCCGGGCTCGGCGTGCGCTGGCTGGATGCGGACGGGAACGCGTTGTCCCCGACGCCGGCAGGGCTCGCAGCCCTCGACCATGCGGACGTCTCGGGGCTCGACCCCCGACTCGCTGCGGTGGCGATCGAGCTGGCCTGTGATGTGACGAACCCGTTGCTCGGCACGGAGGGTGCGGCTGCGGTGTTCGGCCCGCAGAAGGGCGCGACGCCCGGGCAGGTGCCGGTTCTGGACGCGACGCTCGCGCGGATCGCGGATGCCCTTGTCGCTGCAGGGTTGCCCGACGTGCGGGATCTGCCCGGCTCCGGCGCCGCGGGCGGTCTGGGGGCGGCGTTCCTCGCGCTCGGGGCGCGGATGCGTCGCGGCGTGGAGGTGGTGGCGGAGGCCGCGCATCTCGAGGAGGCTGTGGCCGGCGCCGACCTGGTGCTCACCGGCGAGGGGTCGCTGGACCGGCAGACCCTGTCGGGGAAGACGCCCGCCGGCGTGGCCGACGTGGCGGCCCGGCACGGCGTTCCCGTGATCGCTTTCGCCGGACGGCTGGGAGAGGGCTCCGAAGAACTCCTCGGACGCGGGTTCGCGGCCGTCGTCTCGATCACGACCGGCCCCTGCGACCTCGCCACGGCCCTCGCCCAGGGCCCGGCCAACCTCGAACGGGCCGTCGCCACGGCGCTCCGGCTCACTCAGGTGAACGCGCGCACACCCTGATCGTTCAGCAGTTCGCGGAACTCCGTCAGGTCTTCGGCGTGCAGGGCCGGTACGCCACCCATCCGGTACTCCCAGTCGAGCAGCTCGTACTTGCGCTCGCCGAACTGGTGGAACGGCAGCAGCTGTACCTCGCGCACGCCGAGGGGGGAAAGCAGCCTCGCGAACGCGACCGCATCCTCGGGGGAGTCGTTCACGCCCGGGATGACCGGGATCCGCACCAGCACGGGCCCACCGGCGGCGAGCGCGGTGGCCAGGTTGCGCAGCGGCAGCGCGTTGTCGACGCCGGTCCAGCGCCGGTGCTGCGCTGCGTCGTGGTGCTTCACGTCGATGATCAGCAGGTCGGACGCGGCGAGCACCCGTCCGAACACCTCCGGTGAGGCGTATCCGGTGGTCTCGACGGCAGTGTGCACGCCCTCGGCGGTGAGCGCGTCCAGCAACCGGGTGGAGAAGCGGTGCTGTACCAGCGCCTCGCCGCCGGAGAGGGTGACGCCGCCGCCGGACTCCTCGTAGAACGGGAGGTCCTGCAGGCAGGTCCGCACGACCTCCTCGACAGAGTAGTCGCGGCTGTCCGGCAGCAGGACGTCCGGGTTGGTGGCGTCCCGCAGCTGCAGCACGCGCAGCTCGCGTGAGTTCGGGTTGGAGCACCACGCGCAGTCCATCGGGCAGCCCTTGAGGAACACCACGGTGCGGATGCCCGGGCCGTCGTGCAGTGAGAACTTCTGGATGTCGAAGATCCGGCCGGTGTCCGCGCTCATCCTCGCCCTCTGGGTTTCGATATCAATGCCTTGAGGTTTCGTACGCAACTCTACTACCATTCGACTCGACGTCCAGTGTGGAGAGGTGGTCAGTGTGGCCAGCGACCGGCGTTCCCGGATCCTGGAGCAGGTGATCGAGGCCGAGCGGGTCGACGTCAACGACCTGGCCGAGGAGTTCGGCGTCTCCCAGGTGACCATCCGCAAGGATCTCGACCACCTCGCTCAGTTGGGGCTGATCCAGCGCCAGCACGGCTACGCCGTGGCGATCGCCCCGGACAACCTGCTCAGCCGGCTCGCCGTCCACTACGACGTGAAGCGCCGGATCGCCGAGGCCGCCGCTGCGCTCGTGCCCAGCGGCAGCACCGTGATGATCGAGTCCGGCTCGTGTTGCGCGCTGCTGGCTGAGGAGCTCGCCCGCGCCGCCCGCGGCGTGACGATCATCACCAACTCCGCGTTCATCGCCGACTACGTGCGCGGCGCGCCCGGGGCGTCCGTCGTGCTGCTGGGTGGTGACT
This sequence comes from Actinobacteria bacterium HGW-Actinobacteria-5, assembly GCA_002843035.1. Classification (GTDB taxonomy): domain Bacteria; phylum Actinomycetota; class Actinomycetes; order Propionibacteriales; family Propionibacteriaceae; genus Propionicimonas. Next base: position 19,718 of record PHEV01000033.1, read on the forward strand.
ACCAGGCCGAGTCGCAGGTGACCGTCGGACCGCTGCTGGAGCAGTGCCTGCAGAACTTCCACGTCGAGGCGCTGTTCATCGGTGTGGACGGCTACACCGTGGAGTCGGGCTTCACCGGACGCAACCACCTCCGCGCCGCCGCGGTGCAGGCGATGACGCGGCGCGCGGCGAGCGTGACCGTGCTGACCGAGTCGGCCAAGTTCGACCGGCAGGGGGCGGTGGCGCTGCTCCCGCTCTCGGCGGTCGCACGCGTCGTCACCGATGCCCTTCTCGACCGTTCGACCGCCGACCACCTCACCGGGGCCGGCGTCACCCTGACCACCGTGCCGGTGGACTGACCTGGGAGGACTCCGCATGGCAACGACGCCTGCAGACGACCATTCGATGGCCCTCGGCATCGACATCGGCGGCACCGGCATCAAGGGGGCCCCGGTGGACCTGCGCACGGGCGAGCTGGCCGCGCCGCGCCACTACCTCGCCACTCCGCGGCCCGCGACCCCGGACGCGGTCGCCGCGGCCGTCCGCGAGCTGCGTGATCACTTCGCCGACGTGCCAGCCACCACCCCGGTGGGGGTGACGGTGCCGGCGGTGGTGCGGCGGGGCGTGGTCCGAACGGCTGCGAACATCGACCCGGTCTGGATCGGCACCCACGGGGTGAACCTGTTCACCGACGCCCTGGGCGTCCCGGTAACCCTGCTGAACGACGCGGACGCCGCGGGCCTGGCCGAGATCGCCCTCGGTGCCGGCCGGGACGCCGAGGGCGTGGTGCTGGTGGTGACCCTGGGCACCGGCATCGGTTCGGCGCTGTTCGTGGACGGCCGACTCGTGCCCAACACCGAGCTCGGCCACCTCACCATCGACGGGGTCGACTGCTGCCCGTGGGCCTCCGCCGCGGCGCGGGTGCAGGAGAACCTGTCCTGGGCGCAGTGGGTGTCGCGGCTGCAGGACTACCTGGCCTACGCCGAGAGCCTGCTCTGGCCCGACCTGGTCATCATCGGCGGCGGGATCAGCGCGGACGCCGACCAGTTCCTCCCCCTGCTGCAGCTCGAGGCGCCCGTCGTGCGTGCCCGGATGGGCAACGACAGCGGCATCATCGGTGCGGCGTTCGAGGCCCATGCCGCGGTCGTCCGGGCCTGATCAGTCAGGAGGGCGTCAAGCTGCGGGCACGTTTCCGGTGTCCCGCCGGCCAGGCTGCGGCTCAGGCCGGTGACGAACTGCGTCATGGGAAGGCAGGCCAGGCGCTGGCGCCCTCATCGGGACGGACCCGGACCAGGCTGCGCGCTGGATGCCCGCGACGGTCTGTGAGTGCCGTCAGGTGGCGGCCCTCAGTGGCTCGAGGGCGGCCAGGACGAGGTCGAGGCCGAAGCTGAACTCCTCCGTCGGGTCGTAGCCGGCCGCGAGAAGCGCCGCGGCGGACTCGTTGAGATAGGGGAACTCGTCCGGCGGAAGCTGGGGCAGGTATACGTCGTCGACCATGCCCGCGAGTTCGTCGGCGGTGTCGAACGGCAGGCTGGCCGCCTGCAGCGCGTACCCGTAGACATAGCTGTTCAACAACCAGTTGGCGTGGGTCGCCATCACGACCGAGAAGCCGGCCCTTCGCAGGCACGCGGTGACTGCTTCGCGGTGGCGGAGGTTGGCTGGTCCCGGCGATGTCCGCGACTCCATCAGGCTGGTCGCCCAGGGGTGGCGGGCCAGAACCTGACGGGTGGACGCGGCCTCCTGTCGCATCGCCGACTGCCAGTCGGCTTCAGCGGGCGGGAGTTCAATCTCCTCGAACACGACGTCGATCATGGCGTCCAGCAGTTCGTCCTTGCTCGCCACGTAGTGGTAGAGCGACATCGCACCCGCACCAAGCGCGCCGGCCAGGCGGCGCATGCTCAGCCCGTCGACCCCTTCGCGATCAGCGATCCGGACCGCCTCGGCTACCACCCGCTGCTTGCTCAGGCCCTCGGCTGACGCGACCTGGCGTTGCTCCGCTGCAGACACGGGTCTCCTCGATGGTTTGAACGGCTTGACAATCGTACAGCGTACTGGCCATAGTACAGCGTACGACGTACGGTGTACGAACGGCCGCGACCGCGGCCCGGGACGAGGAGGCTCGTGTGGGACTCGAACAGCGATCGGAGACCGGCCCACGTCCGGTGCCGGGGACGGATCGGGCCGGGACTGCCACGATGCGGGCCGCCGTCCAGCACTGCTACGGCCCGCCCTCAGCCCTCGAGTCGTCCGAGGTTGGAGTCCCGTTGCCCGGTCGCGGAGAGGTGCTCGTCCGGGTGGGCGCCGCCTCGATCCATCCTGGTGACTCCTTCATCATGACCGGGAAGCCGTACGTGGTGCGCCTGGTGTTCGGGCTCCGCCGGCCGCGCCAGGGCATCCCCGGGAGGGATCTCGCCGGTGTCGTCGCCGAAGTCGGGAAGGACGTCACCGCCCTGCGTCCCGGCGACGAGGTGTTCGGGTGGGGCACCGCAGGAGCGCTCGCGGAGTACGCCTGCGTCCGGGCGGTCAACCTGGCGCCGATCCCCGCCAACCTGTCGGTCGTGGACGCGGCGGCCGTCCCCACATCGGCCATGACGGCCTTGCAGGCATTGCGTGACGTCGCGAACGTTCGACCGGGCCAGACGGTGCTGGTCACCGGCGCGTCCGGCGGCGTGGGCTCCTTCGCCGTCCAGATCGCCAAGGCGCTCGGCGCCGAGGTGACGGGTGTGTGCAGCACCCGCAATCTCGACGTGGTCCGGCGGCTCGGCGCAGACCACGTCGTTGACCACACGAGGACGGACTTCACGCGCTCCGGAGAGTGCTACGACGTCATCCTCGACAACGTGGAGGCCCAACCACTGGCGGCTGTTCGCCGGGCGCTGGCACCCGCAGGCACCCTCATCCCCAACAACGGACGCGGCGGACGCTGGCTCGGGCCGATCGGCAGGATCCTCACGGCGCGCGTGTTGTCCGGGTTCACCGGTCAGCGGCTGAAGCCCTTCACGTCGGTCGCCAAACGCGACGACCTGCTCGCCCTGGCCGACCTGCTCACGACCGGGCAGATCACGCCCCTGATCGACCGCACCTATCCCCTCGACGAAGCCGCCGATGCCCTGCGCCACGTCGCAGCCGGCCATACCCGAGGCAAGGTCGTCGTCACCGTCTGACGACAGGATCGAGCACCACCCACACGTGCAATCTGCACACCCAGACCTGCCGCCACTCCGGCGGAGGGACCGCTGCTGAAGAAGGAGGAACCAATGACTGTACGAACGAACACCCCGAACCTGCTCGCCAACCCGCCGATTCCTGTGCAGGCCAAGCTCGCTGCCGCGTGGACCAGCTTCATGTTCCTCTACGTGTATGTCGACGTGCTCAACTTCTACAAACCCGGCGTCGTCAGCGGCATCCTGAATGGCCTGATCTGGAAGTTCGACATCAGCGCGACGTTGTTGACCATCTTCCTCGTGTCCGTGTCCGTACCTGCCCTGATGGTGGTGCTCTCGATGACGCTGCCCGTCCGGGCGAACCGCGCGACGAACGTCGTCATCGCCTCGCTCCTGATCCCCTACTCGGTGTTCAATGCCGCAGGCACGACCCAGGAATGGGCCGCCTTCTACGGCATCTCCATCGGAGTCGAGGTGCTGCTGCTGGCCTTCATCCTGCGCTCCGTCTGGACCTGGCCCCGAACCGCCTCGGTCCCGGCCGGTCCCGCGGCAGACGCCGTGTAGACGAGCCGTGGGGAGTCTGCGGCAGGAAGCTCGTCTCCGCAGGCCCCCGTCCGATCGTGACCGGCGATGGTCGGTGCTCCCGAACCGGCCGAGCCGCCACCCCTGAGACCGCGCCGGTCATCGTCCGCAGTTCGGCATCAGCGCGGGGCCCGGACGGATCCGACCAGCTTCGGAGGCGCTACAGGCCCTGTTCGGTGCGAGCGATGATGTCGTCCTGCGTGGCCCTGGACAGCACGGTGAAGAACGCGCTGTACCCGGCCACGCGGACGATCAGATCACGGTGCCGCTCGGGGTGGGCCTGGGCGTCGAGAAGCGTGGCCCGGTCGACCACGTTGTACTGGACGTGGAAGCCGTCGAGCCGGTTGAAGAAGGCGCGCAGCAACATGACCAGCTTCGCCCGGTCGGCCGGCGTCGCGAGCACCTGCGGGGTGACCTTCTGGTTCAGCAGCACGCCACCGGTGATCCGGTGGGTGTCCAGCTTGGAGACCGACTTGAACACCGCCGTCGGCCCGTGGGTGTCGGCGCCATGGCTGGGGGAGCAGCCCTCGGCCAGCGGCTCGCCCGCGCGGCGCCCGTCCGGGGTGGCCATGGTCGAGGCACCCTGCGGCACGTTCGCCGAGATCGAGGACGTGCCCGCGTAGTAGCCCCCGCCGATCGGCCCCCGGCCGTAGCGGGTGTTGTGGTGGGCGAAGATCTCGTCGATGCAGCTGCCGTAGGCCCGGACCAGGAGCTGGTCGACCTCGTCGTCGTCATTGCCGTACTTCGGGGCGTTCGCGAGCAGCGCCTGGATCTGCGCGCCGCGCTCACCGGCGAAGTCGTTGCGCAGCGCGTCCCACAACTCGGCGGCGGTGATCGTCTTCTCCTCGAAGACGCGCGTGCGGATCGCGGCGAGCGAGTCGCCCAGGTTGGCGATGCCGACCTGCAGGCCGGAGACGAAGTCGTAGACCGCGCCGCCCTCCTTGATCGGCTTGCCGCGGTCGAGGCAGTCCTCGACCAGCGTGGAGCACAGGACGTCGGCGACGTTCTCCTCCAGGGCGGTGTCACACGCCGAGTCGAGGATCACGCAGTGCCGCTGGAACTCGCGGACCGTGACGTCCCAGGCCGTCATCAGCTCTTCGAAGTCGGTCATCTCGGTGAAGTGCTTCACCGGGGTGGCGAGCGGGGTGCCGGTGGCCGGGTCGGCGCCGTTGTTCATCGCCACCAGCAGCGTCTTGGGGAAGTTGAGGAAGCTCATTCCGGTGCAGCGGTAGCCCCACTTGCCCGGGACGGCCACCTCGACGCAGCCGATCGCGGAGTAGTTGTAGGCGTCCTCGGGCGCCACGCCCTTCTCCACCAGCGAGGGGATGATCACCTCGTCGCTGTTCAGCGCGGGCATGCCGAACCCCAGCCGCATCACCTCGACGCATTCGGCCATGAACTCCTCGCCCAGCCCGCGGTGGTAGCGCACGGTGAGGTTCGGCTGCGGCAGCTTCGTCTGGGCGACCGACCGCAGCACCAGCCAGGAGAGCGGGTTGACCGCGTCCGTTCCGTCCGGTCGCTGCCCACCCACTGTGACGTTCTGGTAGAGCGGGCCGCCCGCGCTGAACCGGGTGTGCGACCAGCTGCGGATCTTCGCAAGGGAGAACGTCTTCAGCCACAGGTTGGTGAGCAGTTCGGTCGCCTGATCCGGAGTGATCCGGCCCGCCTCCAGGTCTGCGGCGTAGTAGCGGTACAGGAACTGGTCGAACCGGCCGTAGGAGAGGCTGTGGCCGTTGGACTCGACCTGGAGACACAGCTGGATCAGCCACACCGCCTGGATGGCCTCGTGGAAGGTCCGTGCGGGGTGCTCGGGCACCCGGTTCAGGATTCGGCTGAGCTCACCCAGCTCGGCCCGGCGGCCGGCGTCCGGCTCGGTGCCGGCCAGGTCTGCGGCGAGGTCGGCGTAGCGGTGGGCGAACGCGATCACGGCGTCCAGGGTGATCAGCACCGCACGGTAGAAGAAGGACTTCCGCAGCTGCCCGGGCTCGGTCAGGTCGAGGGACGCGAGGTGCGTCTCGGCGCGGCGGCGGTAGCCGATCAGGCCTTCGGCGAGCATCCGCTCGTAGTGGACGGCGATGTGCGCGTCCCCGGAGGTGATGTTGCCCTCGGGATGGATGATGCCGAGGTCGTAGAACCTCCGGCTCGCGGGCGGCATCAGCGCCAGCCCGCGGTCCTTGAGCGTGTTGTGCACCCAGAACGGGGCGATCCGGCGCAGTTCCTGCTTGGCCTGCTCGGTGATGGTGAACCGGTCGCCGGGGCGGGAGTCGAACTCGTCCAGTTCGGCGATCACCCAGTCCATCGCGTACTCGGGCATGATCGGCGCGGCCCGGTTGGCCGAGGCCTGGTTGCCGCAGATCAGCGTGGCCGGCTCGATGAAGATCGACATGTTCTCGAGCACGTTCTGCACCATCAGGGCCCGGCGCAGCACCATCGGCTCGTCCTGGTGCTGCTGGTAGGTCTGCGTGGCCAGCACGGCCCGCTCCACGCACACCGACTGGGGAGTGTCCAGCAGCTCCTCGCGCCAGGCCGCCATCCGCGAGGTCAGCCGCCCGAAGTGCGGCTCGTCGGTCCTGGCGGGTGACACCACGGGGGAGCTCATCTGCGATCCTCTCGATCTTCCATACGAATATTACGCAGGTTTCAAATGAAAGTCGAGGATTGGCGAACCTGGTGCGGTGGACTTGCGGTCCGGTCGAGGGTGCCTTACGATTGAATCGATAAAGGATCTAAAACGAAAGCAAAACGAAAGGGACGATCGATGTCGATCGAACGCAGTGAGCGTGAGTCCCTGATCCTTGCCCGTCTGGCCAGGGAGGGATCCCTCACGGTCGCGAGCCTGTCCAAGCAGCTCGGGGTCTCCGAGGTCACGATCCGGACCGACCTGCGCACCCTCGAAGATCAGGGGCTGCTCGCCCGCACCCACGGCGGCGCGGAGGCCACCGGCTACCGCAACGTGCTGGAGCGCCAGCTGCAGCACTCGGCCGAGAAGGAGCGGATCGCGGCAGCCGCCGCCGACCTCGTTCACGACAACGACGTGATCATGATCGAGGCGGGCACCACCTGCGCCGAGATCGTGGCGCACCTCGGCAGCCGCCGCGGCGTGCAGATCCTGACCAACTCGACGCTGGTGCTGCGGCACGCGCGGCTCTACCCGTCCCTCACTGTCGTGCTCACCGGTGGCACGTTCAACCGGGCCAGCGAGTCGCTGGTGGGACCGGGCGCGCTGGCTGCACTGGAGGCCTTCAACGTGAGGCTCGCCTTCTTCGGAACCGACGGTTTCAGCGCGGGACGCGGTCTGACCACGGCCTTCGCCGAGGGCGCCGAGGTGATCCGCGCGATGCGCGCGCGCTCGGCCGAGTCGTGGCTGGTCGCCGATTCCAGCAAGTACGGCAAG
>PHEV01000034.1 GCA_002843035.1 Actinobacteria bacterium HGW-Actinobacteria-5
TGACCTGCGCGAGCCCTGATTCGGACCTGAGCGAATAGCGCTCGGGCCCTACCCGGCCGCCCGGACGCAGCACAATCCCCACGCCCCGAGGCGTCGCTCTGCGCGTCCTCGCCTGCAAGAACAACACCGAACGAAAGGCACACCATGAAGTTCTCCCGCTCACTCAGGGTCCTCTCCGCGGCGATCGTCATCGCGGCGACCCTCTCGGCGTGCTCCACGCCCTCAGCCCCATCCGCACCGGGATCCACCGCAGCGAGCAGCTCGAATCCCGCGCTGGCGGAGCTGCAGAAGTCCGGAGTCCTGAAGGTCGGCACGGAGGGCACCTACTCGCCGTTCACCTTCCACGACGCGGCCACCAACGAGCTCGCCGGCTACGACGTCGAGGTGATCACCGCCGTGGCCGCCAGGCTCGGTGTGAAGGCGCAGTTCTCCGAGACGAAGTGGGACGCCATCTTCGCTGGTCTTGAGGCCAAGCGGTACGACCTCGTCGCCAACGAGGTGTCGATCAACCCCGAGCGACAGGCCAGGTACGACCTTAGCGAGCCGTACTCGGTCTCCTATCCGGTGGTGATCGTCAAGTCCGACAATGCCGACATCACCTCCCTTGCTGCGATCAAGGGCCGGACGGCCGCCCAGACCGCGACATCGAACTGGGCCGACTTCGCTCGGCAGGCGGGCGCCACCGTCGAGCCGATCGACGGGTTCACCGAGGCCGTGGCGGCGGTGAAGGACGGCCGAGTCAACGCGACGTTCAACGACAACCTGGCGGCGCTGGAGTACTTCACCACCACCAAGGACAGCTCGGTGAAGATCGGGTTCGAGGTGCCCAACCAGACGGTCACTCAGGCCTTCGCGCTGCGCAAGGACTCCGGTCTGGTGGAGCCGATCAACGCGGCCCTGAAGGAACTCGCCGCCGACGGGACCCTGGCGAAGATCGGCCAGAAGTACTTCGGCAAGGACATCTCCAAGTAGACCGTCGCTGCACGGGAGGGGTGTGACATGGACGCCAGTACCTGGGAACTGCTGCTGCACGCGGTGGGTCCCCTGCTGCTCGGCGCAATCGTGGGGACCATCCCCCTGGCGGTCTTGTCGTTCGTGGCCGGACTCGTCATCGCGCTTGCGGTCGCGCTGGCAAGGCTCTCTCCGGTCAAGGTACTCAGGCGGTTCGCCGGGGGGTACATCTCGGTGATCCGTGGCACACCCCTCCTCGTGCAGCTGTACATCATCTTCTTCGCGCTGCCGTCTCTCGGGGTGGTGATCGACCCCTTCCCCTCTGCGGTGATCGCCTTCTCAATGAACGTGGGCGGGTACGCTGCGGAGGCGATCCGCGGATCGATCCTGGCCGTCCCCCGCGGGCAGTGGGAAGCCGCCAGCACTGTCGGGCTGAGCTATGCCACAACCCTGCGAAGGGTGGTCCTTCCCCAGGCCCTGCGAGTCGCGGTTCCCCCGCTTTCCAACACCTTCATCTCGCTGGTGAAGGACACCTCCCTCGCATCGTCGATCATGGTCACCGAGTTGCTCCGCCGAGCTCAGGAGATCGCCGCGCCCTCCTATGAGTTTCTGGCCCTGTACTCCCTCGCCGCCGTCATCTACTGGGTCATCTGCACCGCCCTCTCCTTCGCCCAGCAGCGCCTCGAGCAGCGTCTCGGGCGATATGTCACCACCTAGGAACCCACATGCCCCTGGTCACGGTTCGCAACCTTCACAAAGCCTTCGGCGACCACGTCGTCCTGACCGACGTCAACCTCGACGTCGCCGAGGGCTCGGTCACCGTCCTGATCGGCCCATCCGGTTCAGGCAAGACCACGCTGCTGCGCTGCCTCAACGGGCTGTCCCACCCACAGCGAGGCCTCGTCACCATCGGGGATGTCACCGTGGACTACTCCAGCCACCCGAACCGACGCGAGCTGGCTGCCCTGCGCGCACAGTCGGGCATGGTCTTCCAGGCCCACCACCTGTTCCCCCACCGCACTGCCCTGGAGAACCTCACCGAGGGTCCGATCCACGCCCAGAAGGAGCCGGTGGCCTCGGCTCGGGCGCGCGGCCATGCCCTGCTCGAGCAGGTGGGGTTGTCCGACAAGGCAGACGCCTACCCCAGTGAGCTGTCCGGAGGCCAGCAGCAGCGGGTCGGGATCGCCCGCGCCCTGGCCCTGCGACCGAGGCTGATCCTGTTCGATGAACCCACCTCAGCACTCGACCCCGAAACCGTCGGCGATGTGCTCACCGTCATGAGAGACCTGGCCGACCAGGGCTGGACCATGGTGGTGGTCACCCACGAGATCCGGTTCGCCGAACAGGTGGCCGACCACGTGGCCTTCCTCGACGGCGGACTGATCGTCGAGGAAGGCACACCGAGGCAGGTCCTGACCGAGCCGTGCGAGGTCCGAACCAGACAGTTCCTCCGGCGGGTGCTCGACCCGCTCTCACGCGTTCCAGACCAGGGCCGGCCGTAACCGCGGCCGAGATCAGGCTTGGGGGCTGCCGACTCCGCCGGTGCACTCCCCCTTGGGTTCGGGTGCCTTGCTGCCGTCGCGGTACTGGGCGATGAAATCACCGAGTTGGGGATCGGAGGCCGAGGTGAGCTTCATCTGGACGCCCCACGCGGACGCGACCACCGGGGCCGGCAGGTCGGGGTAGGGGCTCAGCAGGGCGTAAGCCTGATTCCTCAGCAGGTCCTGCAATGCCTTCACCTGGTCGGCGGCGAGGTCCGGACGGTAGGTGATCCACATGGCGCCGTGCTCGAGGGAATGGACCGCGTTCTCGTCCACCACCGGCTCGGTGTAGATCCCGCAGTTCTGCCACACGGCGGCATGGTTTCCGCCCACCGGTGGTTTCGTGTCGTAGGTCGCCGTGCCCGAGATGTGTCCACGGGCCTCGTTCGGGTAGGACACGGCGCCCGCCGCTGTGGCGGCCGGGCTGGCCGGGCGGGTCGCCCACAAGGCGACCGCGACGACGAGGGCCACAACGGTCAAGGCGGAGCCACCCCAGATGATCAGCCGGCGTCGGCGCTGCCACAGTTCCTCGCGACGCGCGGCTTCCCGCAGGGCGGCTCGGCGCGAGTTGGGATCCGGTTTCTGAGGCATGGTCATCCTGTGGGGCTCAGCGGAATGGTGGGCACCTTCCATTCTCGTGTGGCCGGCAACCCGACCGGCTCCAGGGTGGATGAAGTTCTGGTCAAGGTTTCAACGCCCGCGGAGCGGAACCTGGCGACGGCGGCCTGGATCCGGATCGCCCGTTCCGGGTGGATGTCCTCAGCCGATCCTGGCTGCGGCGGACTTCCTGACCAGGCGCTCGTAGCCGTCCTTGATGCCCGCGACCATGACAAGGAGCTTCCGGTTCCGGTCCTCCGGCCGCACCTTGTAGGTCTGGCTGTTCGCACCCTTGATGGGTGTGGAGCCGCGGTACCACTGGTACTCGTAGGTGAGGGGGCCGGGGCCCCAGTCCCCATGACTGGCCTTCAGGGTCTTCCCTACTCGTCTGGTGCCGCCGATCGTGGGTATGGGTGTTGAAACGAACCTGGCCTTGGCCACGGTCGCGGTGGCTGCCGATACCTTCGTCACGGGCGTGTAGCCGGCCTTCGATCCAGTGATCGCCACCGTCAGTCTCGCGCCGACGTCGGCAGGTCCCACCGTGTAGCGAACCGATGTCGCGCCCTCGATAGCGTTGCCTCCGCGGAACCATTGGACAGCGAACGAGACCGGGCCTGGTGCCCACGTGCCAGCGGTTGCGCCGAGGGTCTCAGCAACACGAGGCGAGCCGGTGATGATCGGGGTGGGGGTGGACGTCAGGTTGGCGGTTCGCACGACCTCGGTCGCGGCCGAGGCGCGGGTGGTGAGGGTGTAGCCCTTCCTGATTCCGGTCACGACCACCGTGAGAGCGGCGCCTGCATCGGGAGCCTGCACGTTGTACTGCGCCGCGGTTGCTCCGGTGATGACGCTGGCGCCCCGGTACCACTGGTAGGACAGGCTCACCGTGCCGGGCCCCCAGGTACCCGCTTGCGCCTCCATGGTCTGACCGACCTCGGCGAGACCGCTGACCGTGGGCTTCGCGGCATCGAGCGTCATGAACAGGGCCGCCCACGTCTGCTTGTCGATCGAGCCGGTGACGGCCCGTCCGGCCGTGGTCTGGAATGCCTTGACAGCTGCCAGTGTGTCGTTGCTGAACGTGCCGGTCGCGGGAACGCTGTGGCCGAGTGCGCCCAGAAGTGTGTTCGCGGCGGATACCCGAGGGCCGCTGCTCTTCGTGTCGAGTTTCACGAAAACGGCGCTCAGGGTGAGCTCTCCTGCCTCCCCGTCGACCTTCAGCTTCCTGGCCGCCTGGAACTTCGACACCGCCGACTCGGTTGCGCGGTCGAAGCGTCCGGTGATCGGGGTGGTGTTGCCGGCGGCCTTGAGGAGGTACTGAAGAGCAGTCACCTTTGCCCCAGCGCTGCCGGACTTGAGGACCAGGCCGATCGGGACGACGTCGTAGTCGGTGAGGGAGTAGCTGCTGATCAGCGAGGACACTGACAGGGCGTACCTCTCCGGGTCCTTCGGGCTCACCACCTTGGCGAGTGCCCGCAGGAACTGGGGCCGGTTTGCCATCACCGCACTGGCGTTCTTGTATGCGGCGTCGCTGGTGATCGCTGCAGCGTTGGCGTAGAACGATTTCGTCACGGAGGTGAAGGTGGCGTACCGGGTCGAGCCGATCGTGACACAGCCGGACTGGTAGAGCCTCGCGGCCGACCCGGTACCCTCGGCGGTGCTCGCGAAGGCGATCTTGGGGAGGCGCCGAAGTCCGGCGTAGTACGAGCGCTGCTTCCAGTAGCTGAGCGTGCTTCTGACCACCCCGTAGGCCCGGCCCCTGGCCTCGATGATGCGCCACTCGCCGCCGGGAAGCGGCTTGGTCAAGACCGCCATGTGGCCGATGCCGTTCGCCCGGGCCGGGTTGTTGCGGAGGAACACCATGTCGCCAACCTTCGGGGACCCGGTCACCGCACGGCTTCGGTTGTACATGCCGGCGGCGGTGTCATCACCCATTCGGTAGGCGCCGGACTGGTTGTTCAACCAGATGACCAGGCTTGAGCAGTCGAAGGTGGTCGGGCCGTTGGCACCCAGGACATACGGCTTGCCGACCTGCGCGTCGGCAAGGCTGGCGTACTGCGACTCGGTCATCGTCCCGCTGCAGGGGGTGTCGAAGAAGTTGTTCGCCTTCCTGGCCACCTCGGACCCACCCCAGTCCGACGCCGAGATCGCCTGCGCGATCGACACCGACGCCGGCACACCGAACTTGCGCTGGGCCGCCTGCGCCGCGCCCACGACTCGGGCGATGAACTCGGTCCTCGCGCTACCCGAAGCGGCCTGAGACGGTGGCGCCGCATTGAGCCCGGCGCCCAGAGACAACGCGATCCCCAGCGCCACCGACAGCATTCTCGCCACAATTCGCACAAGGAGATTCGTACCGACCGATTGCCGACCTCAGCAAGGTACTGGTTGAGACTTTGCGTCCTGTCCGGCGAGGTCTAACCACGCTTGGACTAGGAGCGATACAGCTCGGATGAACCACGAGGACACCACTCCGAGGGGTCTAGAGTTTTGGTTGCGATCCGTTCCTCTCACAGTTGCACAAACAGACTCTGAACAGATTCTTTACCAAATGCATACAAACGAAGGGGTGTAGTCCTCCGGCCGACGTCAGGGAGTGACCGAGGAGCGTCCGACTGAACCAACTCCGGCGATCTTGACCATTCCGATACGGGGAGGAGACCGACTCTTCACGCTCGACAGGGATGCTGGGGAGTAGGGCGCCACTCCATGGAACCGCGGGTCGCCTCGCACGTGCGAATCCCATGGAGAGGTTCTCCCGTGAGGTGTCCGATCCCCGGGGTTCCTCACTCCCGGGTCCGCCACCGTGCTGTTTTGACATGGGGCAGCGCCAGGTGGGATAGAAGGTGGGGCTGGCACGTGGAAGGCCGGCCCCACCCCGCCTAGGTCGAGTGTCGCCGGCCAGCGGGCGTCGGTCAGGGATACCTTGCGGGTGAGGTCGTTGCCACCTCCGATCGGGCGCCAGCGACGGCCAGCCCTCCAGGGCGACGAAGCTCGACAGCCACCCGCACCGCGGGCGCGACGCGCCGCAAGCCGGCGAGCCCGACCCAGTGGTCGACGTTCTCCCGGGGGACTGGGCCTCCTTCGTGCCAGTCTCCGTGACCCTTGTCGGGTGGCAGGAGTCCCGATCATCTCGTATTATCTGTGTATCTATTCAGATGAAAGGTCGTATATGGGATCGGTGGAGAGCCTGGAGGGCTGTGTGGTGACGGCCGTCCATCCGGAGAAGGTGCGACTTGCGACGGCACATGCGCCTGCTGCCGAGGAGTTGGCGCGGGTGAGCGCGGTGTTCAAGCTGCTCGGGGACCCGACCCGGACCCGGCTGCTGTACGCGTTGCTGGAGGCGGGTGAGTTGTGCGTGTGCGACCTTGCGGCGGCGACGGCGAGTACGGAGACCACTGTGTCGCAGGCCTTGCGGCTGCTCCGCGCATCCGGTGTGGTCAGCGGGCGACGCGAGGGACGCAACGTGTTCTATCGGTTGTCGGACGCCCACGTCCGGTTGCTGTTGGACGTGACCAGGGAGCACATCACGCACGACCCGCGGCAGGCAGCGGGGGGCGCGGAAGAGGAGGCCTGATGGGCCATTCGCACGAGACTGGAAGCGCCGCGGGCCGCCATCGCTGGCGGCTCGCCGCTACCTTCGTGCTGGTCGCTGTGTTCTTCGTCGTCGAGTTGTCCGCGGGTCTGTTGTCCGGTTCGCTGGCGCTGATCTCCGACGCCGGGCACATGGCCGCCGACGTCACCACCTTGGGTGCGGCGCTGATCGCGACCCGGCTGGCCACGCGCAAGGACAGCACCGGCCGGCGCACCTTCGGCTCCTACCGTGCCGAGGTGTTCGCGTCCGGGTTGGCCGTGCTGATGATGATCGGGGTCGGGGTCTACATCGGCGTCGAGGCGGTCGGACGCATTGGGACGGCACCGGCGCTCGCCACCAGGATGATGCTGGTCGTCGGTGTCCTTGGGCTGATCGTCAACCTGGTCAGCATCGTGCTCCTGAGGGCCGGTGCGGGAGAGAGCCTGAACCTGAAGGGCGCCTACTTCGAGGTGATCGCGGACACAGTCGGCTCGGTCGGGGTCATCGTCGCCGGGCTGATGGTCTCCTGGACCGGGAACGCGTGGTGGGACACCGGCATCGCTTTGGCCATCGCACTCTTCGTCGTTGTGAGGGCGGTGGCGTTGGGCCGCGAGGTCCTCGCCGTCCTCGGACAGCACGCACCCGAAGGCATGGAACCCGCAGAACTCACCGACGCCCTGATGGCCGTCACCGGCGTGAGCGAGGTGCACGATCTGCACGTGTGGCGGCTGACGTCGGGCATGGACGTCGCCACGGCACACCTAGTCACCTCACCTGAAGCTAGCGCCGGCGCCGTGCTTGCCGATGCCAGCACGACGCTGCGGGACCGTTTCCAGATCGCCCATGCCACCCTCCAGATCGAGGCCGCCGGAGATGGCGACTGCCACGGCGCGGACTGGTGAACACGGACCGCCAGGAGGCCTCGTCGAAGCCAATACCGCAGTCGCCGTCACCAAGGCTAGGGCTTCATGAAGGGCAAGGATCTTCCGCCGCAAAGGCCGTCGCCGATTCGATTCAGCCGGCGACAGACTCCTGCCAACGTTCGATGGTCACCGGTGCGTCATCAACCTCGTCGACGACATCCAATGTGCCATTGCTGGCTCGCCTCCCCGTCGTATTGATGGCGCACGCCAGCCTAACCGGGCCGTTCGCCGACGTCCGGTCAACCCCACAACGGCGGCATTGCGGGACGTTTGGCTCCAGCATCTGCAGCCCATGGGCCTTCCTGGCAAAGGCCCGCACTTCTCCGCTATCATCGTCGTGTGACGATCTTGAGTGGTGTGGAGCGGTCGATGTCCGACGTCGACTTGGGGGCTGCGGCTTCGTTGTTCCGGAGCTTGTCCGACCCGGCCCGGTTGGTGATCTTGCAGCACCTTCAGCACGGTGAGCATCGGGTGCGTGAGTTGACCGAGCATCTGGGGTTGGCGCAGTCCACGGTGAGCGCGCACCTGGCGTGCTTGAAGGATTGCGGACTGGTGGAGTCCCGGCCGGTGGGCAGGGCGTCGATGTTCCGGCTGGCCGTGCCGACAGAGTTGCTCGGCGTTTTCGAGGCGGCTGAGCGGCTGCTGGAGGCGACGGGGTACGCGGTTGACCTGTGCCCGGTCTACGGCTCGAACGGGACCGCCACATGAGCGGCGCGTCGTCTCCAGTGCTGTCGGAGCCCGAGATCGGGCTGACCCGGCGCGGGTTGCGGCTGGCGTGGTTCACGATCGGCTACAACGTGGTCGAGGGCGTGGTCGCGGTCACCGCGGGGGCGATCGCCGGCCTGGTGTCGCTGGTCGGGTTCGGAATCGACTCGGGGATCGAGTCGATCTCGGCGGTCCTGGTGGCGATGCGCCTGTGGGCCCGACTGCGGCACGGGACGGTCGACGAGGCCAAGGAACGGCGCGCGCTGAGACTGGTCGCGATCACGTTCTTCCTCCTTGCCGGCTATGTGATCGTGGCGGGGATCCGCGATCTGGCCGTCGGTGACGTGCCGGACACGTCGATCATCGGCATCGTCGTGCTGGCCGCCTCGCTGGTGGTGATGCCACTGCTCGCCGCAGCGAAGCGGCGGGTAGGGATGGCGCTCGGAGGTGATCCGCTGATCCTGGCCGACGCTGCCGAGACCCGGATCTGTGTGTGGCTGAGCGTCTCCACCCTCGCCGGGCTCGTGCTGTTCCAGCTGACCGGAGCGGCCTGGCTCGACCCGGTCGCCGGGTTCGTGATCGCCGCGTTCGCGATCCACGAGGGCATCGAAGCCTGGCACGGCGAACTCGTCGAAACCGGCGACGACGATGACTGAACCACCAGGCCGCCCACACCCGAAGGAGACCCGGTAATGGCACGTGGAGCTGGGCCCGCATCGGGAGTCACAGGGCAATCTCGCATACCGGGTGGGTGATGGCTACGTCCACGATGGCCGCGCCGCCGACGAGTACACCTACAACAGCCTGCGCTTCTCAAGGGCAGGCAGCGACACGTCCGACTCACGGGCGGCCGAGCCTGACAGCGCGTCGACGCTCGCGGGCGCCGCGGACGCCTTCACCTCAGACACCGCGTCCGCGACGTGCACACCGATCCGGTCTGGCCGGTATACAGACGACTCCTGTTGCCCGTGGACGTGCGACTTCCCGTCAGCCTCACCCTCGGACAGGTCATCCGGATCCTCACCCGGCTCAGCCAGGTCAACCCGACCACCATGGTGGCCGTCCTGAGCACTCCGCCGTCGCGCCTCCGCTGGCGAGTAGATGGTCCACGACGATCGGGACACAGGGAGGAGAAACCGCAGGAACCGGGCAAGAACGACACAGGCCTGTTCTTCTTCCCTTGCCGACGTGGAGGCCGGGTCGCGATCCTGACGCCGGCGGCGGTTTCGTCCAGATCGGCGGCTCCACGACAGCTTCCCTCAACCGCTGGAGGTGTCGCGACGCGATTACAAGGCGTTCGCCCTGATCTACCGCCCCGGCGCGCGCACCGGCGCCGAGGACCTCGTCCGCGCCATTGCGTTTCATGTACTCGATCACGCGGTCGCATTGCGGGAGAGGGAGGCATTTCGGGTGAGGCACGCGACGCCGACCAGCCCGGGTCAGGCCCAAGGGCTCGGCGTACCCCGGGATCGCGGAGCCGTCGGGAGCCAATGCCCTCACCGGCCCATCCCCCGGGAAGGTCCCGGCGCATTCGTCGACCTGCGGCGCTGAAGTTGCCTAGAGGCGGTGATCGTCTCCCAGACTGGTCGGTCGCGTGGCGATCGCGCCCAGCCCGCCGGTGTCACAGGTCTGTGAATGTGATCGACTGCTTGGCGGAGCGCTGCTCCGGCTCGCTCGCTCGCGGAGAGCAGCGCTTCACCGTGGAGGGTTCCGGGGTCGATCACCCAGTCAGCTCTGGCGGTTCCGGGGTGGCGGGTGAGGTAGTGGGACCCGAGGGCCTCGACGCTGACCCACAGGCTGTGGCTTGTCACGACCTGGACGAGGGCTGCCTGGTAGGAGGCGGAGACTCTTTCGGCTCGAAGCACAGCTCCGAACAGGGCTTCGTGCTCGGTCAGGGAGCTCACCGCGACGTGTGCCAGACCGGCCAACGCCTGGTCAAGCTCGCTGGAGCGTTGACGCAGCGGGGTGGTGCGCCCGCCGAGTCTGACTTCTGGTGGCCAGTCCGCCGCGGTCTGCCACGCCTGGGCTGCGGCCGCCAGCGTTGATCCGGCGATGTGGTCGCCGGCCCGCTCCCCCGCTGGCTCGGTGAGGACGGCAGCGGCCGCAAAGCACACCCGGGCGATGGTGGCCGCGGTGCGTTGGAACGCGTAGGAGGTGACTCGGCTCGGGCTGGTGAGGATGTCGGTTGCGCATCTGGCCCAGCGGTCTACGGCCTGGTCGAGACTGCCTGGGGTTGGGCCGAGGGAGAGTCCGGCCAAGGGCTGGTGGGGAGTTCTCCAGGGGGCGTAGGCGGCGGCTTCGGTCGCGTCGGCGAGATCTCGGATGAGGTTGCGACCTGGCACCGTCGAGTCGGCCGGAAGGGCTTGGAGGGTTATGGCGGCGACGTGGTGGAGTGTGCCCAGGATGCAGGAGCGCAGTTGGGTGCGGCCGGCGTGGCCGGCAGCCTTGAGGGTGTCGGGATGGGAGTTGACGGTGTCGGCGAGGACCCCGAGGGTGTAGCCGATCGCTGTCATCGCAGAGTTGACGGGCGCGTCGCGCGGGTCCACGTGACGCAGAATCTGCTTCAGGATCGTCGTCACGTCCGCTGGCGGGCTGGTCATCACCAGGATGCGCATGGCGTTCAGCGCCAGGCGATGCCATCCGAGCTTGGCCGCCTCGGATGTGGCGGGATGTTCCGAAATGTACTCACCGGTGCGGTCGTGGAGGGCGGCCAGCAGAGTCTCAACGGTGGCCATGATCGCCTACTTCGGTGAGCAGGTTCTCGAGCGCTGGCCAGACGTCGGAGGGCACGGCTTGTGGGGATCGGGTGAGAAGGCGGATCGCCGCGATGGTCGAATCCGCAGCGGAGCTGGCCGCAGCAACCCAGACCGGCCTGATGCCGACCTCCTCGAGGGAGTTCTCGATGTCGAGGATCTGGCAGGCCAGCCGCAGGGTCTGCCCGGTGGGGTCGGTCTGCACGAGGAGCTGGTGCGCGGCTTGGCGGAGGTGGCCGAGGGCCTGGCTGAGTTCGTGGCTCATGTACCACTAAGCCGTAGATGACCCAGGTGTCCGGACAGCTCGGGATGAAGAGTTCTACCTCGGCACGCTCGGCGCGTTCCGACCGCGTGCTCTGGTTCTGGTGGCCATGGCTTGGGCGCGGGGTCGTCCGGCGGCGGTCACGGTCTCCCAGAGTCGTGGTGTCGGTCGGATGGGCGGCGTGACGGCCTGGACGCCGGGCAGTTCAACGATCGCCTCGCTGGACGGTTGGGTGTGGGACAGGATGCGGTGCGCGGCCGTGATGACTCGTTCACCGGTGCTGCGGACGACTTCGTCGATGCGGTGGAGGTCGCCGCTGCGTCCGGCGGCTTCGACGGCCCAGCCGGCGACGTAGTTGAACGTGTACTGGCCTGCGTCCAGGCCGTGGGCCTGGGTGACGAGGTAGGCGGTCGACTCGGCGATCACCTCGAGGGTGCCGCGGCAGTGCCGGTCGGCGTAGGTGGCGATGTCGGCGGCGTCCATCGTGAAGATGTGTGCGGCTTCGTGGCAGAGTGTGCGGACGCTTTGGGCGTCGTCGACATCGGCGCGCACCCGGACTTGTTTGGCGGCGAAGTCGGTGTAGCCGTTCGCGCCGCCGCAGTCGCCGCGGGTGATGGTGAAGCCTTCGTCGGCGACGAGCTGGGCCAGGGAGTCCCATAGTCCGGGTGGTGCCTGGCCGACGAGCAGGGTGGGTTGGGGACGTTCGGTCTGGGGTGGCGGATCGACCTGGCTCGCGTCGAAGACGTGGGCGACCCGTACCCCGACCATCTGGCGGTGGGCGATCGGCCGGCCGGCGGGGTCGAGGGCCGGGTTGCCCTTGGCGTCCTCGAGTGGCACCAGGCGGGTGACGGGTGCGAGGATCGGAATCGACTTCTCGCCGCGGCGCACCTGGTGGCCCTTGGCCAACCAGGTTCGGTAGCCGGCCACCAAAGTAGCCTCTGGCTTGGCCATATAGATCAAGCAGGTGTTGGCGAACGAGTACTGGTGGAAGCCGGCGGCGAACTTGAGCCAGCGCTGCCAGGCGTCCCGGTCGTCGAAGGTCGCCAGCTTGGAGGCAAGGTCGGCGTGCATCTGCTCGAGTACTTCTCGCCGGGCCAGGTCGGCGGCGTCTCGCTGCTCGGAAGTGTAGCTGTCGGATCGGGCCATCGGTGTCCCTCTCGGTCGAAGTGGGCTGCTAGCCCACTAAGCCGGGAACAGGTGCCCGATCCGGACAGCCGGGCGAAGATCTACCTCCCGTCGGGAGCACACGACCCGCAGCGGATGGGCACCCCGACACCTCAGGGGTCCTTGCTTCAGTCGGGATCTCGGGTGGCGACCGGTTCGCGTCGCAGGTCGTAGATGCGTCGCCTGACGTAGTCGCGACGGCGTTGGTTGACGAGGGTGAGGCCGGGCAGGTCGTCGAGGTAGAGCTGGCACAATCTGGCAACGCGCGTCTCGGTGACGATGACGACGCCGAGTCGGTCAGCTTCACTGGCCAGGTGCTGGAAGACGCGCCGGCGGAAGGCTCGGGCCGAGCCGCGTCCCCGCTGGGCGGTGACGTGATCGGAGAGCAGCCATTCGCCGTCGGGGGTGGGATGGACGAGCAGGGTGGTGGTGGCGTCGAAGTAGCCGACCACCCAGGACCTCCTTGCCCACCCTCGCACGGTCCACCCGATGCTGAGCGGCAGGAGCGCCAAGCTGACGCCGAACACGACGACAGCGGCGATCACGGCCCCAGCCGGGTTCAGGGGTTGACCGTAGGGCAGCCCGCCGATGAGCCAGACGACGCCGAGGAGCAGCGACATGAGGACCACGTAGATGAGGAGGCCGGCGTCCAGATGCCGCAGCGCCAGTCGT
The DNA here is from genome assembly GCA_002843035.1 of Actinobacteria bacterium HGW-Actinobacteria-5. GTDB lineage: Bacteria > Actinomycetota > Actinomycetes > Propionibacteriales > Propionibacteriaceae > Propionicimonas. Next base: position 13,137 of record PHEV01000034.1, read on the forward strand.
CCGAGGAGCCGGAGGTTGTGTGGGGTGAGGGGTTCGGTCCCGGGCAGCGGCGATGGCTGCGCCGGCAGGTGCGCTGCGGGATGGCGGGGAGGTGACGCCATGGCACGACTCTGCCCGGCTACTCCGCTCGAGGCCATGGGTAAAGGCTGCCGAGCCGACGGATGCGCATCCGCGTCCCATCAACCGCCCGGTAGCGGCCTTCGGGGTCCGGCACCAGCGCCCCCCTGTGTTCGTGGCTGCCGCACGCGTGCGCTAGCGCGGCCAGCACCAGCTGGGCGTGATCCCGGTCCAGCCCCGGAATGGCGTCGTACAGGTTGACGGGGGTGCCGCCAAGCAGAGCAGCTGCGATGCTCAGGATGCGGGTCTCACCGCCCGACAGCGCCGCGAAGTTGTCCGCGCTGAGCTGGTCGACATCGACCCACCACCAGCCCGGATCCTCACCGGGCTGGACCCAGGGCATCCCGCTGCTGGCGAACCGGCCACCGCAGCTGCGGATCAGCAACTCGACGCCGGCCTCGAGCGGATAGATCCCGCGGGCCCACGCACGCAGGCCGTCCGCAACCACATCCGGGTCGGTGTTCATCGACATGCCCGCTTCCTGACGGCCGGCTGAAGCTCAGCGTCGCGGCCGGTGTGGCGCTGGTCGAGAGTGTCGGCCCGCGCGAGGTCCGAAACGCTGCGCGAGCGGGAGCGGATCATCGCGGCCAGGACCGGGCCGAGGCCTTCGATGATGACCTGGCGGTCACCGAGGTCCCGCAGCGCGGCCAGCCACCGGCGCCGGAGCACCGCAGTGGTGCCACTGAGCACCGCCACGATCACCAGCGGAACCAGGGCGTTCCACCGGGCAGCGTGGACGTTGTCCACGATCGCCACCCCGAACACCAGCCAGCGCATCTTCCACGACGCCGACATCACTCCCGACCGGCCGGCGGTCGCGGTGAACGCGGCGACGACGATCTCGACCAGGTTCCACGGCAGGCAGTACACATCGACAGCTGCGACCAGCAGAGACCTCCACACCGGCCTTTGCCCCAGAGCATGAGCCACCAGCGCGGACGCCTGCTCATCGCCCAGTTCGCCGGACACGATCCGACGGACCAGCGACGGGCTGACCACCAGGTCCATTCCGTTCGGCACAACGACCCCGCCGGGGCCGGTCCGGGCGCCGATCCAGATCCTGGGCTGATGCCGGCCGCGAAGCGAGCCGACCGGCACGATCGCCGCCTGCACCCCGACCCGCTCGAACCGGGTGGCCAGCCGAGCCCCGTACCGCCACCACAGCCCGGCTCGAGTGTCCCGAACCAGCAGCCACACCACACCCGCCCCGACGACCAACGCCGCGGCGGGCAGAGACAGGCCGCCCACGACGAGCCAGATCATGCTGGAGAACAACAACCCGGTGATCTGGGCCCGCAGCCACACCCCACGCCACGACATGGTCACTCCCCCACCGTCGGAACGAGCCTGGCGAGACGTGCGATCTCCCGAACGTCCAGCACCCCGCCGCACAGCTCGGCGACGTCGGCCGTGGTGGCGCCCTCGGCGAGCATCGCCCGCACCGCGACTCCGGCGGCCTGATCGGCCCGGGCCACGGCCGCGTCCCGTCCGGCGACCACGGTCAACAGTCCGACGGCATGGTCGCGGATCCGCCTCTCCCGCGCCTCCCGCTCGCGCTGCCTGGCCAGCGACGCCTCGTTCACCCGGCGCCTCGCCTCCTGGCGAAGGTTCTGCTGACTGCGGCCCATGATCACGGCCTCCTTCCAAATCGGTTCCTCACCCCACTAAGCCGAAAACCACCCCCCGATCCGGACAACATCCACAGACGACTTTCCACACCACCCACGAGGACCACGGCCACATCGACCCTCCCGACGATGTCCCCCCACCCGAGCAGGCCGATCCCATGTGCGATACACCTCTTGCACGTGCCAGTCGAGCGAGCTTTATTGCGCTTCCGGCAACACTGACGCGGTGTCTGCTGATCAGCGCGCATCCCTTCTGGACGCGGCAGTTCCGGTCGCATCCTCGTCGAGGCAGGATGGGGCGGTGGTGATCGTGCGCTGTACCCGCAAGCTGCTCCAACGGATCGGCCCGCCAGCGACTCTGGGCCCGGCGTCCACGACGCTGCTCGGGGACTGGTACGGCACCTACCTGCCCTGGCGGCCGAGGCAGGTCGCGCTCCTGGTGAATGAACGGACCCTGCTTCCTGTGCTGGTGCCGCTTGCTCCAGCCGCGACTTTGCTGCGCCGGTTTCCCGACCAGCTTTCCGCCGTCCTGGCGGCCCACCAGATCCCCGAGGCGGTCGCTTCCCCCGAAGTCTCCGCGACGCGCTATGCCTGGCTGTCAACGACCTCGAACCGGAGCGTGATCGGGTCCATGAACGAGTTCGCCTTTCTCGCCGAAGCAAACCGCCACGCTGAAGGGTCCGTTACCGATCTTGTCGATCTGTCGGTGAAACTCACCCGCACCCCCTGCGGGCCGCTATACAACAGCCACGTCAGCCCTGACCGAGAACTCAGAGCGCTCCTCGCCGATCTGAGCGAGTAGAAGGTCTGGCGGGGTCAGGTAGTGTCAATGTCCCCCGATTCCAACAGCCCCCCAGTGCGATCAATACCGACACTCGGCTGGTCGCGCTCCGTCAGTAGAGCGGCCAACACGACTCGCGTCACGGGCTGGGGGGATTGGCTCGAACTTCCCGGCCGGATCTGTCCGGATCGACCCCCCGGATCCGGCTTAGTGGGTTGTGACGATGAGCATGAAGCGGATCACGGCCGGGTCGGGCTATGACTACCTGACCCGGCAGGTGGCCGCCATGGACTCCACCGAGAAGGGATACACCGGACTCGCGTCCTACTACGCCCAGAAGGGCGAAACGCCCGGCACTTGGATCGGCACCGGCCTGGCCGGCATCGACGGACTGGAGCCGGGTGACATCGTCACCATCGAACAGATGCAGGCGCTGTTCGGCGCCGGCCTACACCCGCTCGCGCAGCGGCGCTCCGCCGCACTGGAAGGCACTGACTCCACCGAGGACGACTACCTGGAAGCGACCCGGCTCGGGAAGCCGTTCGCTGTCTATCCCGACGATGTGAGCCCGTTCCGGATCGAGGTCGCCCGCCGGCTCGAACAACTCAACTCCTCCCGCGGACTGCCCGTCAGGGCGGCGAACTCGATTGAGGACCGGGCCCGGATCCGGACCGAGGTGGCGTTGGAGATGTTCCGTGACCAGTACGGACGAGATCCGCTGGATCAGCGGGAACTGGCCGGACATATCGCGAAGCTGTCGAAGCAGAGGACGAGCGCGGTGGCAGGGTTTGACCTGACCTTCTCGCCGGTGAAGAGCGTGTCCAGCTTGTGGGCGCTCGCGGGCCCGGCGACGGCAGCAGCGATTGAACGTGCGCACCACGCCGCGGTCGCTGAGGCCCTCTCCTTCATCGAACGCACCGCCTTGTACACCCGTACCGGGTCGGGCGGGGTGAACCAGGTCAACGTCCGCGGCCTGATCGGTGCCGCGTTCGTGCACCGCGACTCTCGCGCCGGCGACCCTGATCTGCATACCCACGTCGCGGTCGCCAATAAGGTCCAGACCGTCACCGACGGACGCTGGCTGTCCATCGACGGACGCGTCCTGTTCAAGTCGATCGTGTCCGCCTCGGAGACCTACAACACCGCCCTCGAACAACACCTCACCGCAACCCTTGGCGTCCGGTTCGCCGAACGGCCCAACCCCGACCGGCGCAAGCTCCCCGTCCGCGAGATCGTCGGCATCGACGACAGCCTGAACAAGCGGTGGTCGCAGCGACGGCAGAGCATCGAGGCCCGCCGCCGGGTCCTGTCCGCCGCGTTCCAGCGTGACCACGGCCGTCCGCCCACCCCGGTCGAGGAGATCGCGCTCGCCCAGCAGGCCACCCTGGAGACCCGCGACGACAAGCACGACCCCCGCACCCTGGCCGAACAACGCACCACCTGGCACACCCAGGCACTCGAGGTCCTCGGCGGAGAACGCCAACTCCGCACGATGATCCACCATGCTCTACACCCCGGCCGGGACGCGCCCAAAGCACTCGACCGAGAGTGGTTCGACCAGACGGTGGAGGCGATGCTGGCTCGGATGGAGGCCAACCGGTCGACCTGGCAGAACTGGCACCTGCGCGCCGAAGCACTCCGGCAGGTTCGGGCTGCCGAGGCTCCCCCGCAGCACACCCGCTGGTGGGTCGACCACCTTGTCGCCGCCGCCATCGCCCGGTCGGTCCCGATCACCCGAACCACGGATGGCGTCGAGGAACCCGCCCCTCTAAGCCGGATGAATGGCGACAGCGTCTACTACGTCGCCGGCTCCCAACTGTTCACCTCCGGCCGCGTCCTGCAGGCCGAACAACGCCTCGTCAACGCCGCCGGACAACACGGCGGCATGGTCGCCGATCCCACCGCGATCGATCTGGCCCTGCTCGAATGCGCAGCCAACCGGGTCCAGCTCAATCCCGGACAAGCCCTCCTGGTCCGCGAAATGGCGTCCTCCGGCGCTCGGGTCCAGCTCGCGATCGCACCGGCCGGATCGGGCAAGACCACCGCCATGGACGCCCTGTCGATGGCCTGGACCGCCTCGGGCGGCAACGTCATCGGACTCGCCCCCTCCGCAGCCGCAGCCGCCCAACTCGGCACCCAGATGAAAGGCCACCACGACACCCTCGCCAAACTCGTCTGGGACATCACCCCCGGCCTCGGCGACCCCACCGACTGGAACCGGCGCATCGGACCCAAGACCCTGGTCATCATCGACGAAGCCGGCATGGCCGACACCATCAGCCTCGACCAAGCCGTCACCTACATCCTCACCCGCGGCGGCAACGTCCGGCTCATCGGCGACGACCAACAACTCGCCGCGATCGGCGCCGGCGGCGTCCTACGCGACATCCAAGCCCACCACGGCGCCCTCCGACTCACCGAACTATTGCGGTTCACCGACCCCGCCGAAGGCTCCGCCTCCCTCGCCCTACGCGAAGGACAACCCGCCGCCCTCGGCTTCTACCTCGACCAACACCGCATCCACGTCGGCGACGAAGCCACCATGGCCGACCACCTGTTCAACGCCTGGACCACCGACCGCGACCAGGGCCGCGACGCCATCATGCTCGCCGGCACCCGCGAACGCGTCGCCGAACTCAACCTGCGCGCCCGCACCCAACGCCTCGGCGGAGACATCCCACGCAAGGAGGTTGATCTCGCGGACGGGAATCGGGGCAGTGTGGGCGACACGATCATCACCCGGCAGAACAACCGGCTCCTGCGGGTCGCGGCCAACGACTGGGTCAAGAACGGCGACCGGTGGACCGTCACCGGCACCACCCGCAGGGGCGGCCTCCAGGCCCGGCACACCCGGTCCGGACGGCACGTCACCCTGCCCGCAGATTACGTCTCCGAGCAGGTCGAACTCGGCTACGCGTCCACCATCCACACCGCCCAAGGCATCACCGCCGACACCGTCCACGGCCTGCTCACCGGCACCGAAACCCGCCAGCAGGCCTACACCATGCTCACCCGCGGACGACACCACAACGCCGCCTACCTCGTCGTCGTCAGCGACGGCGACCCCCACACCGCCATCAACCCCGAGACCCTCAACCCGCCCACCCCGACCGGCATCCTCGAAACGATCCTCGCCCGCGACGAATCCCCCGTCTCGGCCACCACCCAACTCCGCGACGCCGACAACCCGGCCCTCCAACTCGGCCCTGCCGTCGCCCGCTACAACGACGCGCTCAGCTTCGCCGCCGACCACATCGCCGGCGACGTCGGCCTGCGCGGCCTCCAACGACGCGTCGAAGAAGCCCTCCCCCGGATCACCCGCTCCCCCGCCTGGCCCACCCTGCAAGCCGAACTCCTCCTCCTCGAAGCCGACCGCCGCGACCCCATCCAAGCCCTCGCCCGCGCCGTCGCCGACCCCATCACCGCCGGCACCGAGCCCGCAGCGATCCTCGCCTGGCGCATCGCCGACCAACGCACCAGCCGCAGCCACGGACCACTCCCCTGGCTCGCCGGCATCCCCACCGAACTCGCCCAACACCCCCTCTGGGGCGACTACCTCAACGCCCGTCAGGACCTGATCCGGGCGCTTGCCGAGCAGGTGCGCGAAGATCAGAGCCAGCCGGCGTGGGCAGCGGCGATGGCGTCCGCACCGCCGGCCAGCCTGATCGCCGACATCCAGGTGTGGCGAGCAGCCAACGGCGTCCCCGACACCGACCTACGGCCCACCGGCGAACCCCAACACGCCGCGGCCGCCATCCGCTGCCAGAAGCGGCTCGACCACCAACTCCACACCAGCCAGACCGCAGCACTCGACGAATGGCACGACACCCTCGCCGCCATCTCCCCCGCGCTCCTGGCCGACGACTTCGCACCCACCCTCGCCCGCCGCCTCGCCCAACTCACCGGCAGCGGCATCAACGCCCGCAGCCTCATCGCCGGCGCCGCCGGGCAAGGACCACTGCCCGACGACCACGCTGCGGCAGCCCTGTGGTGGCGCATGGCTCGACACCTCACCCCCGCCGTCGCCGAACAAGCAGACACCGCCCACCACCTGACCACCGAATGGCTCGCCCAGTTCACCCAGACCCTCGGCCAACACGACACCGAGAAGCTGACCGGCAGCCCCTGGTGGCCCGCCCTCGTCACCACCATCGAACACGGACTCGCCCGCGGCTGGCACCTCGACACCCTCCTCGACGACGCCCGCCACACGCCCACCGACGACCACCTCGACACCTGCCAAGCCTGGGTCTGGCGACTATCCCTCCTCACCAACCCCACAGCCGACCACGACGACCCCGGCCTGATCGAGGACGAAGCGCCCGCAGACCTCAACGACGGCTACACCCCCGCGATGCCAGTTCTCGCTGCCCATGTCGACCTGACACCGAGCCAGAACGAGCCGCCGGACGCCGCATTCCTGGACGAGGACGACCTCGACCTGGACGTCGACCAGGCGCTGACGTTCGAGGCGATCGTTCGTCGCGGCCTGCCGACTCCAGAGCCCACGCCCGCCGAGATCCGGGCCATGCTCGACCGCCGTGACATGTGGCGCGACGCACCGCCGCTGGAGCGACTCATCCAGATCAACCAGCTCACCGCCGACTACTACCAGCACTGCTACATCGACAGCTGGGCCCGCAGCTACGTCACCGAACGCTTCGGCCAAGACCTCACCAGCACCGACCTGCGACCCGGCTACGCCCCCGACAGCTGGACCGGCCTCGTCAGCCACCTACGCCGGCAAGGCATCAGCGAGGACGAGATGGTCGCCGCCGGCGTCGCCACCACAGCCAGCACCGGACGCCTTATCGACCGCTTCCGTGACCGCGTCACCTTCCCCATCACCAACGCCGACGGTAACATCCTCGGCTTCGTCGCCCGGCGCAACCCTGCCTACGGAGACGACGACCGGCACGGACCCAAGTACCTCAACACCGCCGAGACCGCGCTATACCACAAGGGCGACCAACTCTTCGTCGCAGGACAACTCAGCCCAGAGACCGTCCCAGTGCTCACCGAAGGCCCCTTCGACGCCATAGCCGTGACCCTCGCCGCCGCCGGTAGCCACGTAGGCGTGGCCGCACTCGGCACAAGCCTCACCGTCCACCAGGCCGCACAGCTTCGGGTCCAGTCCCACGAGCCGATCGTGGCCACCGACGCCGATCTCGCCGGCCGGATCGCCGCCGAACGCGACTACTGGCTCCTCACCGCTCAAGGACTCAATCCCGGCTTCGCTCAACTGCCCGAAGGGACCGATCCTGCCGATCTTGCCCGACTTGATGCCGGACTCCTCGCCACCGCAGTTCGAGCCGCGACAGTTCTGGGCAACGAACTCATCGACGAACGACTCGCCCATCTGGCTCCCGACCAGGCGTCGGTCGAGGCACTGGCTGTCCTTGCGGCGCAGCCATCGAACTACTGGACGGCCGGCGTCGAGCAGATCGCCAACAAGACAGAGATCCCGTCCAGCCTGATCCGCGCCGGGCTCGCTGGCTTCGCGCACGCCTGGAACGAAGATCCTCGCCAGTCAGCGGACTATCAGCTCGGACGTATCGCCGAGGTCGGAGATCGGCTCGCCACCAACGGGGCAGGCCGGCCTCAAGAATCCCGCCCCGAACAGGATCGCGCGCAGCGCGGCCGCGCAGCCCCTCGACGGCAGCTCACCCGAGGCACCCGTCCCACCGGCCCCGGGAGGTGAAGCGCGGGCTCAGGTTCCGTCGTGGCCGCCGGACTTGGTGTCGATGCCACCACGGGACCCACTGCGACATCCTCGCGCCGAGAACGCGATCCGGTCACTACGATGCGAAGCGGGCCCCGACAGGGCCTCAGGCGATGGAAGTGGGTTGTTCGTGGTCGACGAAGGCGAAGTTCATCCCCTCCTTGTCAACTGGTGGCTGGCCAAGGACGAGGCTGTGCGGCGCCTGGAGGCTGCCGGCAGGTTGAACACCGGAGCGCAGGCGCGCGACGCCAGACACATGCAGTCCATCTCAGCATTCGTTCGTCAGATGTTCGTCGATGCCGGGCTGGACGAGTCCGATGTCTACACCGATTCGATCGTTCCGGGCTACTACCGACGGTCGAAGAACTGGGACGTCGTGGCAATGCACAGGGGTCAGCTTGTCGCCGTCGCTGAACTGAAGTCGCAGGCATCGAGTCCCGGCAACAATGCAAATAACCGCATCGAGGAGGCGATCGGAAGCGCCTACGATGCGAAGGCTGTTCAGGACCTCACTGGCGCCTTCGGAGATCTCGGAGTTTGGGCGGCCTGGTGTATGACCTTCAACCGGGACGCGGAAGACGGAGATCCGATTGAGCTGACCCCGTTTCAGACAGCACGGCTACGGTTCCCCATCACGGACTCGGCCTTCGTGCCGATGACGTACGCGAGCCAGTATGCCTCAGCAATCCAGCGCCTCATCGCCCAGAACGTCTACCAAGCCGGGTGGATGGTCACGACCTGGGTGAACCCGGACGGGACGGTCGAGTACGACGAGCCGGTGCCGACAGCTACCGCCCGGACGCTGCGAACCCAAATCGAGGCCCGCGTCACGTTTGCTCTGCAAGCCCTCGGAGGTTGACCGGGGCCTACAGATTCCCTTCTGGGAGACCGTAGGCCGCCTCAGCGGCTCGCGTGGCTGCGTCCCGGTCGTAGGCGCGGAAAGCCTCGCGCAAACGATCTGCGATCTCGCTCGAAATGGCCTCCGGTGCAGGGACGCGGATCTTGCGCAGGTACTGGGCCTGGAATCGGAGTGTGCCCCCACGCATCTTCACCCCGTAGGCGGCGATGAAGGCTTCGGCGATCCGGGACAGCAGCAGGCCGCCGAGTACCTCGAGATCCCAGCCCGTGGAGACGATGTAGTAGAGGTTGTGATGGGGGTACAGACCGCCAGGCTCGTACACCGGAGTGATCTGGGCCTTCATGTCCTGCAGCAGCAGCTTCGGCTTCTCCGCGAGTCCCGGGTAGACCTTGTCGATCGTCCGGAACCACCCATCGGGGTTCTTCATCGCTACGAACCGGCTGGTGACACTCGGGTGCTCGGCCAGAGCCCTCGCCATCCGTGGGTACCGCTTGATGTCGACCAGCCGACCCTCATCGTCCCAAGGATTGATTAGCACCCTTCTCGGGGTCGTGAGACGCCCTGAACGAATGTCGTCAGCCATCACCAGGGGGGTCAGGCGATCCGGCTCGACATCAACACTGCCGGGCGCGACGACGTACGCCTTGTCTGCTCCGGTGGCCACGCCAATGCTGATCCGGGTGTCGCCACCGGTCTGCTCGAGAGTAGGGAACCGTTCGTTGAGGTCCTCCAGAAGGCGGATCTCTTTCGGACCCCCGGCCGGCCACAGATCGGAACCCTCGAACCAGTCGTCGAGCCGAGCGGCCCTGAATCCAGGGCCCTGCGCTTCGCCCGCACCGGACGCCGCGAACGCGATCGCATGCCGGGCAGAGTCCGCCCCGAACTCGCGGGTAGCGTCCAGAACGACGACGTCACGCTGTTTGCGATTGGCCAGCACGGTGATTGCGGGGTAGGCGCTCACCTCAGCCTCAAACGCGTCCGCGTCGTGCATCTGCCACACCGCCTCGACGGCGTACCGCTCTGAGATCAACGCGCGCAATCTGGCGCCGTAGGCGTTGCGCATCCAGCGGTCCGCGCAGATGAACCCGAGCCGCCCGCCGGGACGCAGCATCTGCATGCCCCGCTCGAAGAAGCCCACGTAGATATCGCCGCGGCCAGCCATCGTCGACCAGCGCTGCCGATACTCGGCAGCCAACGCGTCGCTCAGGTCGTCGAAGCGGATGTATGGCGGGTTGCCCACGATCACGTCCGCCTCGACTCGCTCGGAGTCGAACGTCAGAAGGTCGTCGCCCGGCGGGAGCAGGAAGTCGCCCTCGATGATCCACTCATGCGCTAGGTGGCGCGCGTCGAGTTCGGACGCGCCGGCATCGAGCAACTGTCGACCCACGTCGGACCTAAGGGTCGCAGCGTTCCCCGGCTGAAGCTCCCAGGCCTTGATCGCCCCACCCAGAGTGCGCAGGTCTCGACCGTGGAGAGCGGCGCTGGCGATCAGTCGCTCGACCATCGGAACCAGGAACGCGCCGGATCCGGCCGAAGGCTCAACCGCGACGAGCGAACCCAGGTCCCGCCCGACGGTGTAGTCGGTGAGGTCCAGGAGGGCGTCCACGACCCAGCGTCGAGTGAACACCTCACCGAAGTTCTGAGATGCCTCGTGGGACGTGGACGCGGTCATTGCACTCACCATAGACGGAGCCACAGACGCCGCTCCTCGCGACCACGCCACGACTCGCACTTCAACCGCCTGGCGGCTCCACGAGCGGGCGGGCACAGTCCTGCGCAGCCAAGCAGGATGCTTGGTCGCCGGGGAGCTCGCCTTGGCTGTTCGCCTCACCAAGTGCGCCCGAGCGGTGAACTACTCCGAAGGGGGCAGTTCCTCAGTAACGGACTCGCCAGAAGAGGTGAGATCAGCGACAGCAAGAAGCGCCTCGAGCTTCGACGCTTCTTCATGCTCTAGCTTGACCAGAAGTGGCACGGCCGCCCGCGCAAGACCGCCGAGTGGAAGAGCGGAGCTGGTCGGACCCTGAGCTGTACGGGTGGCGAACTCGACATTCATCGTCCCGCCGCCCGCGAGGGCGAGAGTGGCCTGCTCCACCAACATCCCGCTCACGTCTCTCTCAAGCCGGCCCAGATCGTCGTCTTCGAGGATGCTTCCCCTCTCCTTGGACTCGTATGAAACGGCACGGTCGCCCTTGCCGAACTCCACCTTTGTCACCCTGAGCCCTCTCCCGACGCCACGACGAACTTCCTCCAGTGCCAGCGGTTTGCCCTCGTCAATGGGCGGCAGCTCTTCCACCTTCCGAGCAGCGATGTGCGCGATCCAGTCCTGCCCACGAATCGCGAGGCAACCCCTGTCGACCAGCCATCTTGGGAAGGTCTCGTCCTCTCCGAGCCCAACCTGCCTTGAGGACACACGAAGCGCCTTCGCGCTGAGCGAGTCGAGGTTCGCTCGCATGAACCGCTGAAGGCTCACCGAGGGGTCGTCGATCCGCAGTCGCCCGAGCTGCGACGACGTTACGTTCTTCCCGACTCGGTGCCAGAACTCCTCCGAAGCATCGGCCAGTGTGGTCATCAGATAGGTCACGTCGTCATCAGTCAGCGGGCCCAGACTGGCCACCGCCGGAAATGCCGCCTCAGTGCCGCCGTGGCCTTCCCACACCGCGCGGAGGATTCGTGTGAACCGCCCGGCCTGCTGCTCATCCAGGTTCGCCTCTAGCGCCGCTACGCCCGAGACAACCGGCTCGATGTTGTTCTCGGCGGCGTCGTCAAAGGCATTCCGCGTCGACATCGTCAGGGCCTTGACAGTCTGACCCGTAGACACGCCTCGTCCGCCTCGCACCAGTGCTTGCCCAAGGAGCCCCATGACCGGTGAGTCCTTCCGAGCGTTCGACACGATCTCGAACGCGGATGGGCCAGCTATCCATGCATTCGCTGCGCTGGCCATCTGGGATAGCTCCGACACTGACTCCCCCGCAGGAGGGTCAGTGTCCAGCCGCGGCTGGTGATCCGTGGCCAGGTCCTGGAGGGTGAAGATCAGCGGGCGATGCATTGTCAGCGAACTAAGGTCGTCTTCGAGCCAGAGCGGGTTTGCCGACGGCCTAACGAATAGGAGGCGCTCGCGCGCTTCGTCTGGCCATCGAAGGACCATGTCGGGGACCGCGATGTGATTGAAGTAGTCAGTGAAGCGCACCGAGGCCGCAGGGTCAGCCGCCCTGACCTCCTTGGTGACCGCCCGCTTGATGTGGTCTATGCGCTCGATGGGCGAATCGTGGCTCTCCGCCTCGCGAAGAGCCTCCACGAACTCAGTGCGCATGAGCTAGACCGCCTTCTCGGTAATCAACTTGACCACCTCGACGTAGTGCTCCTTCGTGAGCACGAGGTGCTCCTGTTTGGAACAGAGCGTCAAGAGCCAGATTCGCTCAGCGACCGCACCGAGGGCCTGGTGATCCAGAAGCGACTCGCCTTCAACCGGGTCTGCTACTCCGAGGACCCGCGCAACGTTGGCCGCGTGCAGTATCGACGATTTCACCCTTTCGACCGAAGTGTGTTTATCCCAGGACTTAGCTTGAAACGGCGACCAAGAAATCCACAGGAAGTGGTCGCATCTCTTGGGGTACGCACGGTAGGCCACGTAGCACTTCGCGAGGAAGTCTCGGTAGTGCGTCGCCAGATCGCTTTCGTTCTTGTAGTTCTTGACCTCAGCTAAGAATGCTTGGCCATCAAGTTGGTCACCGCGGAAACGCCCGCCGAGATCGAAGGTGAAGGTGGTCGTGGCGTTGGGCCAGTTGAAGGCCAGCAGTTCGGCCATTGGCTGATCTTGGTGGGTCCACGAACTTTGAACGCGAGTGCTTCGCTCTAGCCAGTTTTTCGCCTCGCGCAAGCCGTCCCGACCGATGTCCTGAATCTCTTCTCCGGCCAGCGCTGACACTCCAGGCTCCCTCAATACCAGACTACTCGGATAGCGAACACTCCGGACGCTACCCCACATGGGTCGGTAGCGAGCCTCATTCGTTCGAAGCGAGAGCGGTTGACCTGGCATGGGTCCAGCAGACCACCTGGTACCGACAGGGACAGGACGGTGGGAGTGCGTCATGCGTGTCTTCAGTCGAGGACGACTTCGCCGGTGACGGTGTTGATGTGGTTGCCGTCCTGATCGACGAGGTGCAGTGTGGGGCGGTCGGGCACCGCGTCGTGGGGTTCGGCGATGTCGGCAGCGTACGCGTCTTGGCGCTGGCGCTTCGCTGCGGTGCCGGTGTTGCGGTTGTGGCGTGATCGGGCGGGCCAGGGTTTGTGTTCTTCGTCGCAGAGGGTGCGGGTTCGTTGTTTGAGGCGTTCGGTGAAGTCGGGGACGGTGTAGCGGTGCCATTCTTCGAGGCTGTTGCTGGTGAGGTCGATGCCGGCGCGGCGGCGTTGGTCG
>PHEV01000225.1 GCA_002843035.1 Actinobacteria bacterium HGW-Actinobacteria-5
GCGTCGTCGTCGGAGAACAGGGTCCGCCAGTACGCGACGGCGGCATCCCAGTCCTCGCCCTCGGGCGCGTGCGGACGTCCCTTCAGGTAGGCGAAGGTGGTCTCGTCCGGCGCGATCATGCCGGCCTTGGCCCCCCACTCGATACTCATGTTGCAGATCGTCATCCTGCCCTCCATCGAGAGGTTGCGGATGGTGTCGCCGCGGTACTCCACGACGTAGCCCTGGCCGCCACCGGTGCCGACCTTGGCGATCAGGGCCAGCACGATGTCCTTGGCCGTGACGCCCTCGGCCAGGGTGCCGTTGATGTTCACGGCCATCGTCCTGGGACGGGCCTGCGGCAGGGTCTGGGTGGCCAGCACGTGCTCGACCTCCGAGGTGCCGATGCCGAAGGCGAGCGCGCCGAAGGCGCCGTGCGTCGAGGTGTGCGAGTCGCCGCACACCACGGTCAGCCCGGGCTGGGTCAGACCCAGCTGGGGACCGATGATGTGCACGACGCCCTGGTCGAGGTCCCCCAGCGAGTGCCGGCGGACGCCGAACTCGTCGGCGTTCTTGCGCAGGGTGTCGACCTGGAGCTTCGAGATCGGGTCGGCGATCGGCGCCAGGATGTTCAGCGTCGGCGTGTTGTGGTCCTCGGTCGCAATGGTCAGGTCGGTGCGCCGCACCGGCCGCCCGGCGAGCCTGAGCCCGTCGAAGGCCTGGGGGCTGGTGACCTCATGGACGAGGTGCAGGTCGATGTACAGCAGGTCGGGCTCGCCTTCCGCCGTGCGGACGACGTGCTTCTCCCATACCTTGTCACTCAGGGTTTTGCCCATCGGACCTCCATCAGTGCAGCGTGGTGGGCTATCGCTCGGCAACATTATCAGCTTGCATATCATGATGCGAGACGGCAGTCTTATCCTATGGACAACTCAAGCGGCGTCGGAGTCCTCGACAAGGCGGCTCTCGTGCTGACCGCCCTGGAGCAAGGCCCGACCACCCTCGCCGGCCTCGTCACAGCCACCGGGCTCGCCCGGCCCACCGCGCACCGCCTCGCCGTCGCTCTCGAGCACCACCGCCTGGTCAGTCGCGACCTGCAGGGACGCTTCGTGCTCGGACCCCGCCTCACCGAGCTGGCCTCCGCAGCCGGCGAGGACCGCCTGCTGGCCACCGCCGGTCCGGTACTGGCCCGCCTGCGTGACATCACCGGCGAGTCCGCCCAGTTGTTCCGCCGTCAGGGCGACATGCGCGTCTGCGCAGCCGCAGCGGAGCGTCCCTCCGGCCTGCGCGACACCATCCCGGTCGGCACGCAGCTGACCATGGGCGCCGGCTCGGCCGCCCAGGTGTTGCTGGCCTGGGAGGATCCCGAGCGGATCCAGCGCGGCCTGCAGAACTCCTCCTTCTCCGCGGTGGCCCTGGCCACCGTCCGCCGCCGCGGCTGGGCGCAGTCGGTCGCAGAGCGCGAACCCGGCGTCGCCTCCGTCTCGGCTCCGGTGCGCTCCCCCAGCGGCAAGGTCATCGCAGCGGTCAGCGTGTCCGGCCCGATCGAGCGTCTCTCCCGCCAGCCCGGACGCCTGCACGCCCCGGCGGTGATCGCCGCAGCCGAGCGGCTCAGCGAGGTGCTCCGCCGCAACGGCGGCGAGGCCTGATCTCCTCACCCCCGACGCAGCGACAGCCCCCCGTGCTCAGGCCTGCTCGTCGCGATGCTCCACCACGTTGGTGCGACGGGTGGCCTGCGCGTTCGTGACCAGGCCGAGGATCACAGCCAGCAGGCCCGCGCCCATGCAGATGTAGCCGATCAGGGTCAGGTTCACCCCGGAGATCGAGTCCCGCACGGCAAAGCTGAGGATGGCGCCGATCACCAGCAGGGCGATTCCGGTTCCCGTGGTCGTGGTCATGGTGGTGCTCCTTCATTCGGGTGTCTCCACCCGGATACCCGGTCCGGGCGGCCCGAAACTCACCACCAGGTCAGCCAGTAGCCGTGCGGGTGGCACTGGGCCAGGACCCGGTCGGTACGACGACCGTCGCGCCAGCTCGAGTACCCGAGCAGCGTGGGGTCGCTGCCGACCAGCGCGTCCGGGAGTGGAAGCACGTCGACGACGGAGGGGCTCTCCGCCCACACCCAGTCGAGGTCGCGCTCCGCTCCGATACCGGCGAGCACGGCAGCGAACTCCCGCTGCGCTCCGGCGTCCAGGTAGCACAGCATCCAGGTCGTGGTCGCCACCGGAATCCCTGGGCCCAGTGCGGCCACAGCCGAGCGCAGGTCCGCCACCGCGTCGCCGCGCCGCAGCGGCGCCGGGTCGGCCACGAACAGTTCGATCGCCCGCCGCAGCCGCACGAACCGGTCGGCCTGGTCGGGCCACACGCAGGCCTCCAGCCAGCGGGCATCCTCGGAGTTCGTGAGGTCGAGCGGGTTGGCGTCCAGGCCCAACCGCGACGTGATCACAGGGAGTTCCCCTGCCAGTCGCCGGCCCTCGGGACGCACCGTGCACTCCAGCACCAGGTCTGATCCACCCAACACGCCGTGGCCGTCGCTGTAGGCGAGCCGGTCGAGCATCAGGTTGAGCCCGGCGCTGGCTCCGATGTCGAGGTGGGCGCGGGGCCCCCGAGGCAGCTCCCCCAGGGCCGCGACCAGCACCGACGCGCGGCCGACCTCGTTGGTCTGGGGCAGCCGGGTCGCCACCAGTTCGCGAACCTCCGCGGAGTGGTCCGCGCAGAAGGCGAGGAACTCCGGCGCCGGGTCACCGGTGTCGGCGCGCCCTCCGGCGAGGTTCGGGTAGAACCGGGCCAGCGGCTCGGCAGGATCGGCCAGCAGCAGGTAGTGGACGGCCGCGAACAGGTTCACCGGAACCCGGGCGGGGTCGGGCGCGTCCGCGAGGAGCTCCTCCAGACCGGGCCAGTCCGCCAGCGCTGCGCTGATCCGCGAATACAGGGGGGCCCGCTTGCGCGAGGACGCGACGAAGCGACGGAACCGCATCCGCACCGGGTCAGCCACGCGCAGCCACCTCGAGCAGGGCGCGCATCCGAGTGGGCAGCACCTCGGCCAGCGAGATCGCAGTACTACTCCGGGTCACGCCGGGGATCTCGAGCATCGCGTTCGTGACCCGGTAGAGGTGGGCGGTGTCCCGGGCGACCACCTTCACCAGCAGGTCGGCGTCGCCGGTGGTGGAGTGGATCTCGATCACCTCGGCAAGGGCCACCACTCCGGCCGCCGCCGCTTCGCCGTTGGCCTGGCTGATCTCGAGCGACACGAACGCGACCAGCGGATAGCCGAGGGCGGCGTGGTCGACCCGCTGGCCGAAGTCGCGCAGCGCGCCGGCTGCCTGCAATCGCTTCAACCGGGCCTGCACGGTGTTGCGGGCCACGCCGAGACTGCGTGAGATGGAGAGGGTGGTGGCGTCCGGGTCGTCGTCGAGGGCGAGCAGGATCCTTGCGTCCAGGGGATCGATCAGACTCATGCTGAGCATCCTGCTCAATCCAGGGCCGAAAGGGAAGCAGGATGCACATACTGTCCGACCCCAGTTGCGCACAGTGCCGAAGGTTCGCGACCATAGCCGCACCAGTCGAAAGGTGTACTCGTGGATCCCGTCGCCCTCCCCCGGCTTCGTGCCGCCGTCGAAGCCCTGCCGGCCTACGTCGCGGGCCGCAAGGCCACTGG
>PHEV01000035.1 GCA_002843035.1 Actinobacteria bacterium HGW-Actinobacteria-5
TTGTGAGAGATCACTCGAAGGATCACGCGGTGACCGTCGCCTACATCACAGCGACACGCTCACCGCCGAACCCGTACACCACTCTGATGGACTCCACTCGTATGTTCCACGACTACCCTGATCTTGTCAGCCAAACGCGAGTTCCTGCCAGTCCGGTTCGGCGTGACATGCAGAGCCGTCTTGTTACGGCGTGTCGGGGAACAGGCTTGGCCGCACAACGCCATTCCGCGCGGCACGGACGATCGGAGAGCGCCATGCCAGAAGCCGGGAAGTCATCGACCCCGGCCACCAATGTCGTGCCGATTCGACCTATTCAGGCGCCCGCTGCCGAGCCCAGAAGGAGAGTCAGTCGACGAACCTTCGGCAGCATCTCCCGGTTGCCGTCCGGCAATTGGAGAGCGCGTTACGCGGACCCGTCTCACCTGGGGCCCGGCCGGCCGCCGTGGATCAACGCACCAACCACGTTCCTCACCAAGCGCGACGCGGCTGGCTGGCTCGCCGCACGAGAGGCGGAGATCGTCGAGCATCGCTGGCGGCCCGCTCCCCCACCCCCCGACGAACCCGTCGAGACCTTCGCCGGCTACTCGGTCCGCTGGCTCGCCAGTCGCGAACTCAAGCCGTCCACGATGCGCGAATACACCCGCATGATGAAGGTGCTGGCCAGCGCGTTCGGCAAGCAGCGGCTCGACGACATCACCAGTGCCGATGTTCGTCAGTGGTACGCCGGCCTAAACCCGGAGTTGAAGACGGCCAGGGCCCATCACTACGCCCTGCTCCGCAACGTCCTGGGCAGCGCCGTCGACGAGGAACTCATCACCGTGAACCCGTGCCGAATCAGGGCCGCCGGCGTCACCAAACGCGAACGGAGAATCCAGCCGGCGAGCCTCGAAGAGCTGGCCCACCTTGTCACCGAGATGCCTGACCGTTATCGCGCCCTGGTGTTGATGGCCACCTGGTGCGCGCTGCGCTTCGGGGAACTCACCGAACTGCGTCAGCATGACGTGCAATTGGCCGACGACGACACCAGCGGATGGCTTCATGTCCGTCGGGCCGTCACGTGGCCCACTCCCCACACCTCCGTCGTCACAACCCCGAAGTCGAACGCCGGTATGCGCGACGTCGCGATTCCACCGCACCTCATCCCGATGCTCCGTGCGCACATCGCCCTGTACTCGATGCCCGGCCCTGACGGACTGCTGTTCCCCAACACCGAGGGCAAGCACATGCACCACGGCAGCCTGTACAAGGTCTTCAAGCGCGCGCGGAAGGAGATCGGTCGGCCCGACCTCCGCTTCCACGACCTCCGTCACACCGGCGCGACCATGGCTGCTCAGGCCGGGGCGACCATGCGCGAACTCATGGACCGACTCGGCCACTCGACCCCGCAAGCCGCGCTGATCTATCAGCACGCCGCGGCTGACCGTCAGGCTGAGCTTGCGACTCGTCTCTCTGCCATGGCGCTTGATGAGACCCGATGGCGGACCTGACCTTCTAGAACCCGTATTTCTCCTTGCGCAGGCGGAAGGCCCGCTCACCGCCCTCCATTACAGAGGTGATCTCGCCACGTACGGTAGCTACATCAATCGCGCCCTGCTCCTTGATGTGTCCGGCCGACTGGTCCCCTGCCGTTAGGTAGGCGCATACCAGCACTAGGTCGGCGTCGCCATTGACGACCAGGTTTGCGTTGTGGCTTGAGAAGATCAGTTGCCGTCGGTTCTTGGAGAGCCAGATCTTGGAGACGATCTGCAGGATCGTGTCGCTGTCGAGGTCGTCTTCCGGCTGGTCGATGATCAGTGGCGTACCTCCCTGAGAGAGGAGAGTACCCAGCAGCGCCGAGGCCTGCTGGCCGGCCGATGCGGAATCAAACGGGATGTACTCGCCTTCCTTGGCTCGGTACTCGAATTCGGGGAAGTCGGCCAGCTCCGCCAGCGAGAGATCGAGCCAGCCGTCGGGAGTGAGCTTCGGGACAATCCGCTTCTGGTCGGCCACCGTAACGCCGAGCCGGGTCAGTGAAGGGGTCTGCTCCGAGCTGATTTCGGCATCCGTTTCAATCAGGGTCAGAGACTCAAGCTCCTCGAGGACAACTTCCCAGGTAGCTGCCGGGTCCGACTCCTTGGCAAGCTCCTCGAAGAACGCATCGACCTTGTTGGTCCGCACGTTGGAGCCTGCAATCAGTGCCTTGAACTTGGCCCGGGCAGCGTCGAACCCGCGGTTCGTCGACAGGGTTGCGCGAATCAGGCCATCAGACGATGCCGACAGCGCATCACATTCTGTCCTCAGAGCGCTTGTTCGTTCCCTTCGGGCAGCAGCCAACTCCGCACGGAACTCACCGTGCTTCTCGCCTGGCTTGCCGAGCGCGTCCCGATCGGCGCGCTGCCGCTGGACGAGCTCGCGCGACTTGCGCTCTTGCTCCTCCAAGTTGGCTAGCTCCGCCAACTGAGCTTCGTGCGCCGACGACCGTTCCTTCACCGCTCGATAGGTCTCGTCGTACTTGGTCAACTGGGCCGACAGGATCTCAGACGGCCTTGCGATCGCCCCACCGTCTTCCG
The DNA here is from genome assembly GCA_002843035.1 of Actinobacteria bacterium HGW-Actinobacteria-5. Taxonomy (GTDB): domain Bacteria; phylum Actinomycetota; class Actinomycetes; order Propionibacteriales; family Propionibacteriaceae; genus Propionicimonas. The sequence continues at coordinate 2,550 of PHEV01000035.1, forward strand.
TCAGCGCACTGAACCCAGACGCCAGCGCGGTGACCGTCGAGCGCAGCGCAGTCAAAGCATCACGCGTCGCGGTGAGCAGCGCATTGGCTTCAGTTGAGAGGTTCGAGGGCGCCGATGCCGGGAGCGAAAGATGCTCAAGCGACGAGTCGAGAGATTCAACGAGCCTCGTCAGACTATCCTGAGTGACCTCCAGATGCTGGAGCCAGCCGGTCTGAGCCGACCGCAGATCGTCGTGTCCCGCCTTGCCGTCGAGGGTCCTGCGGTCTTCCTCTGAGATGCCTGCGAGACCATCTCGCAGTGACTGCGCCTGTTCTGCCAGCGATCGGATACGCAGGTCGCCCCGCTCGATCTCAGCAGACAGATTCCGATGGCGCTGGAGCGTGCCGTAGTTCTCGCGAAGCCGGCCGGCCACTTCTTGGCGCTCGCGGTCGATCTCGTCGAGCTTGCGCTGGATGGGTGACGTGACAAATCGCAGCAGTTCATCGACGCGGATAGCAACGCTACTCAACTGCTTCTGGCTGTACGCCTGGATCGGCAGCAGGCTCTGGATGGCTGCCTCGGTTACCTTCTCGAACTGGCTGTCACCGACCTTCAGTTGGATCGTCCCGTCGGCAGCATGACGGCGCACGACGTGTGTGATCCCGTTGATCACGCAGTGCACCTCGACGTGGGCGTCATAGGGCCTCAGGGTCGCCTCAACGAGCTTGCGCTGGCGCACCCGTGGATCTGCGACCTCGTCGTCTTCGGTTGCGCGGGCGGGCTGGTCGCATAGTGCCCACCGGAGGTAGTCGAGCACTGTCGACTTGCCTGTACCGCGTCCACCAATGAGGGCGGTGTACTGGGGGTTGAGTGCCACGTCGACGCGGCCCATGAACTTGCTGATGGACACGACGATGCGTGAGACCCAGACGTTCGGCATTGCCGGTGATGTGTGGGAGATGCGCGACTCCTGGGCTAGACAAGCCTGGCGGATCGCCTCGTCCGTGGGATTGGCCCACTTCACCCATGTGGCATATTGACCGAGCGTTGAGAAGTCCGCGTTCCGCGAGTCCGAGGTCTGGAAGAGCGCGAGACGCTTCGAGCCCCAGTTCTTGTCGAGCCCGTCAAGGATCCGCTTCTCGCCCGCGAACCTCTGCTTGTCAAGCTCAGTTGCTGGCCCATCGAGGTAACCGCCCACACACGTCATGGCGCTGTACTTTTCGTGGAATGACTCGCGCATGAGCGTCTTGTGACCCTTTGGCGTCACATTCGGCAGGATGATGTATCGACCCTTGAGCCAGTCGTTCTTGTCCAGCTTCTCGTGAAGAGCGTTAATGTCGCCCGAGTCCGGCAGCACAGTCGTGCAAGGCAGCGCGTCCAGCCCTGGATCGATCGGGTCGAAGTGCATGGCCTTGAGCACGTCGCTGAGACGATCCTCGGGAAAGTCGGCGTCCAGAATCATGATGGCCTGGCAAGGGACGCTGAGAGTGAGTTCAAGTGCCGGGAAGACGACAAGACGGTCTATCGATGATACGTCCGTTCCATCAGGGAGCGTCTCACGCGCAGCGGCCCGCTTGATGTACGGGAAGTACAGGAAGTCGTGATGGTCGGAGATCGCGACGGCGTTGAGCCCATTCTCACGAGCCTTCGTGACGAAAGAGTCCGCCCAAGCATCTCGATCAGCGGGACGCGCCCCCAGCCACTGCGTGTCGCGCGGGGTGTGGACCTGAAAATCGGACCTGTAGAAGTGGCCACCCCTATCGGCTAGCTCGACGCCGCGAGTAGAACGCTTGCTTGTCACGCTATGTCCTCCGTACCCCAGTCCTCTGCAGCCAGCGGAGCATCGTTCAGTTCGTCGCGGCGCGCTCGCCAATCGGGCATGTGCAGATCCATGAGTTCGATGAACCGCTCGTTGTGAGTGCGCTCGATGAAGTGAGTCAACTCGTGAACAACGATGTACTCGAGGCAACGGGGGTTCTTCTTTGCCAACTCGGGGTTGAGCCAGATGGCTCGGGAGGCCGTCTGGCAGGTACCCCACTTGGTCTTCATGCGGCGCACAACAACCTTCTTGACCTGTTCGCCGATGATCGGTTCCCACTTGGCGAGCAGTCCGGGCAGCCCAGCCTTCAACTGGCGCCGATACCAACGATCGAGGACTGCCTTCTTGGCCTCCGCGTCGGCGCCGGCTGGCGCGGCAAGCCACAAGGTCTTGCCGACCAACTTCACGCCCGAGCGACCGACTCGCGATGAGTCGAGTCGGTATCGCTCGCCCCACACGTAGTGGGTCTCGCCCGAGACCATGCGGCGCTCGGTCTGGCGCTCGGCGTCCTGGAGTTGCTGGCGTTGTGTCTTGATCCACGGCAGTCGCTGGATGACGGCGAGCCGGATGGCCTCTTCGTTCAGGCGGTGTGGCGCAGCCACGCGCACGCGGCCCATTGGTGGGTAGACCGAGATGTGCAGGTTCTTGATGTCCTTGTAGATGACGTCGACCCCGAGGCCGGCGACCGTGAGGTAGGCGCTAGCGGTACTCATTGCGCGCCTTCACGAGTTCAAAGAGTTCATCGAAGCGGTCGAAGTCAGCAGGCAGGACGCGTCGCAAAGCTCGAGCCATTGCCCGCTCCTTCATGCGGCTGCCAACCCAGTCATGCTCCTTCTCGTGGCGCACCGTGTAGTCGACCACCACGGGCAGGTTCGGATCCGCGAACGCGAAGTCAACCAAGGCCTTCTGCGCACCGTCCTTGACCCACTCAGGGTAGACAGTGTCCGACTCGCCCTTGCCCACCTTGGCTGCCAGCTCCAGCAGATGCTGCAGATAGGCCTTGTAGTCGAGTGCTTCCTTGCGTGCGCGTTCGATCAGGGCGTCCAGAAGCGAAGACATCGTGTCGAAGTACTTCGGGTTCATCGCGTGCTCGTCGACGATCGTCTTGCGCACGTTGTTGATGATGGTCTCAGCTGCCGCCTCGGGGTTCTTCTTGATGCCCGGCGGCAAGGTGTCAAGAGCACCCTCGCCCCTCTCGACGATCAGCTCCACGAGGCCCTTGTCGAAGGTCGCCACAACCTCAGACGGATCGGCCTGGATGTAGGTGTCGAGCAGGGCACGCATGCCGGCCTCGAACTGTTTCACGTCGAGGTTCTCACCGGCGCCGAGTTCGACCTCGTCCTTCACGGCCACGAAGTGGGCAACCTCGCTCTTGATCGCGGCGGCTTCGTAGGCACTGTAGCCAGCCTCTTCCAGTTCGTTGGCGATCGCGCTGTAAGCACGGACTAGCGCCGCAACGGACTTGTACAGCTCAACGCGCTTCGGCTCGTTCGCCTTGATCTGCGCCGCATCCCCAGGAACCGACGCGACGAAGTAGTGCTGGTACTCGAGCGTGCCCTTTGGCGGGGCGACCGGCTCGACCAGGGCGCGGATCTTCTCGAGGGCATCGTCCAGGTCCCTTCTACCCTGCTCGGTTCGGTCTTTGAGCAGTCCGTCGATGTCGTCCTTCTCGTAGCCGTCGAGGGCTTCCGAGGTGTAGTCGGTGATGGCGGTTTCGAGCGAGTGGAAAAGGTCGCGGTAGTCGATGATGTAGCCATAGGTCTTGTCGTCGCCGTCGAGGCGGTTGACGCGACAGATCGCCTGGAAGAGCCCGTGATCGCGCATCCGCTTGTCGATGTACAGGTAGGTCGCGCTGGGTGCGTCGAAGCCGGTCAGCAGCTTGTCGACCACGATGAGCAGGCGCATCTGCCCCGGCTCTTTGATGAACCGGCGCTTGGCTTCCTTCTCGAACTCCTCGATCCGGCTGACGCCTTCGTCTTCGGAGACACCGAAGAAGTCCGCGAGCATCTTGCGATAGATGCCGTACTGGCGCAGTTTTTCGGTTGCGCCGTCGCCCGCGTCTTCCTTGGAGATGTCGCTTGGATTCGGGACGTAGCTCGTCACGATGGCGACCTTGTCCTTGAAGCCCGCGTTGACGAACATCTCGTAGAACTTGCAGGCCTGATAGATGCTCTCGCCCACGAGCATCGCGTTGCCGCGGCGACTCACGAGGCGGGGCTCGGTTTCCATGTCGAACAGAATGTCTTGGACGATCTGTCTGGCTCGCGGCTCGGCAGAGACGACATTCTGCATGGTTCCCCAGCGCTTCTTGAGGGTCGCCTTGCTGAGGTCGGTGAGGCCCTTGGTTTTTGCCTCGAACCACTTGTCGACCTTGTCTGGGCTGCTTAGGTCTTGCTCGATGTTGCGGGCTTCGTAGCGCAGGTCGAGCACGACGCCGTCCGTGACGGCTTCGTCGAACTTGTACGTGTGAATGAACGAGCCGAACGTCTCGATGCTCGTTGACTTGTCGGCCTTGAGTAGCGGCGTACCGGTGAAGCCGATGAACATGGCGCCAGGCAGCAGTTCCTTCATGGCGCGGTGCATCTTTCCCGACTGGGTGCGGTGCGCTTCGTCGACGAAGATGAAGAGGTCGCCCTTGGCCGAGAAGTTGGCAGGCAGGCGCGAGTGCAGCTCAGAAATGAAGTCCTGGCCGGCCGCGTCGAGGTCACGCTCGTCGTCGCCACCACGGAACTTGTGGACCAGCGAACAGATCAACCACGGATCGTGCTTGTTGATCTGAGTCAGCAACTCGGCGCCCGAGGTGGTGCGGTAGATGTTCTCGTTGACCCCACCAAAGACCTTCTCGATCTGCTCGTCGAGTTCGGTGCGGTCGGTAATGATCAGCACGCGGGACTGGTCCTGGTGCTCGCGGATCCACTTGGCGAGCCACACCATCGTGAGGCTCTTGCCGGACCCCTGGGTGTGCCAGATGATGCCGCCCTCGCGCTTGGCGATGCGCTCCTGCGCAGCCTTCACGCCGAAGTACTGGTTGTGACGGGCGGTCTTCTTGGTTCCCGCGTCAAAGACCATGAAGTCGTGGATCAGCTCGAGGAACCGATCCTTCGAGCACATCTGTAGAAGAGCCTGGTCCAGGTGCTCGGCCACGCCAGCGCCATGGTCGCTACCTTCAAGCTCCTTCCACTCCAGCCAGTACTTCTCGGGCGTCTCGATCACGCCGTAGCGCAGGCCCTCGACGTCGTTGCCTGCAAAGAGCAACTGGACGGTCGAGAAGAACGGCCGGATGAAGTGAGCGCTCTGGTTGCCGATGTTCTGGCGGATGCCCTCGGTGACGCTGACCTTCGAGCGCTTGAACTCGATGATGCCCAGGGCGAGCCCGTTGACGTACAGCACGACGTCCGGACGCTTGTTGTGCTCGCCAGCGATGGCGACTTCCTCGGCCACAACGAATCGATTCGCGTTCGGGTTCTTCCAGTCGATGACCCAGACGGTTTCGAACTGATCGGCCACGCCGCGCTTGACCTTCACGCCGTAGCGCAGCAGGTCATAGACCTCGTGGTTGGCCTCGTACAGTGAGCGGGCACCACCCACCGAAGCTGCCTTCTTGAGCTCGTTGATCGCCTTGCCGATGATCCCGTCGTCGTAGCCACGCGCGGCGAGGTTCTGGCGAAGGAAGTGCTCCTCGATGTTCGAGTTGGTCGCGCGATCCTCCCAGTTGCCGGCGTACTCGTAGCGGAGACGATCTTGGAAGAACTGGACCACGCGATCCTGGGTCTCACGTTCGAGTTGACCTACCGGACTCATTCTCCGCCCTCCCCTACGAGGCGAGTACGACCAGTGAGAAGCTCCTGGATCATGCCGTGCTTGATTGCTCGGGTGACTCCGAGGAGCCGCTCAAGAGCTTCAATCTCGGTGTCGGCATCCCCCAGGACGTCCGCAATGGCGTGCTGCTCATCGACGGGCGGCGTAAGCACATGTAGCGACAGCATTCGCTTCTTGGGGATGTTCTTCATACTGTCGCTCGTGCCCGTTGCCAATCCGCGCACTGACTGGGCGGTCGCTCCGTGAGAGAGGGCGGCAGTGAGCCAGCGCATGCTCGTGCCCGAACCCGTCCGAGAGCGAGCAAGCCACAGCCTGTCGGGGAGATACAGCCCAGGATGAGCATCCTTCACGTACCCGACGTCGCCAACCATCGCAGGCGTGTTCATGCGACTGATGATTAGGGAGTCTGCAACAACCGCACATGAGGCTCGCGACACGTCTTGCGTCAGTATCGTCTTCACTTCCCGTGCGTCGAACCTGCCACCCCGTATTGCGGAGGTCTTTAGAACAGCCGGCTCCCCGACTCCATCAGTGGACCGCACCGACGTGCCCGCTGCGAGCCCATCAACGAGTGAGCCGAGTGGTCTCTGGGACCAAGCACCGCTGAACCCCGCTAAGCGCGTGCGCCCGGCAAGCAGTTCCTGCATCATGCCGTGCTTGATGGCGCACTTCTTGGCGAGCGACCTCTCAAGTGAACCAACCAAGCTGTCGACATCAGTGAGGGCGTTGACTGTCCGCTCCTGCTCGGCCGGGGGCATGACTGGCAGCGGCACTCGAAGGAGATTCTCCTTTGTCAGGTGCCCCAGGGTTGCCTTGCCGACCAGAGCGTCAAGCTTGCCCGTGGCCGCCCAGCGTTCGAAGAACGCGACCAGGAGACTGGGGCTATAGCGCCCCTTGGATCGCAGCCGGTGCAGCGTGTTGAGAAAGTACGCCTCGGCAAGTTCACCATGCCAGACGGCTGCTCGGCCAATCTCACCGCCCTCGCACACTAGGACATCGCCCGGTACGAGCCGAAGGTCATGAATGTCAGCTGGAGTAAGCGGAGCCTGAACCGCCTCTTCAGTGAGCACTCGCCCCCAACGTACGCCGCGGTTGTTGATGCACCACCGCAACTGCCCACGGTTCACAGCAGCGTCGAGGCGCTTACCGAGCTGAACATCAAACTCTTGGGCGACGCTGGAGACCTCCCACTCGGTAGCACTCGTCACGATGCAACCCCCATCGCGGCCAAGTGCTCGGCTACCTTGGCGCCCAACCTCTCAATCTCGGCGTCGAGGTCGTGAAGGGTCTCGGCATAACGTTCGCCCAGCACATTCAGACGATGGACGAGTCCGCGCATCAGGACGTCCAGCTCAGCCTGGGCTCCACGTAGGAGACGAGAGCCCCACTTGTCCTCGATGACGAGGCTCTGGATGTCCTCAGTCGTGAGCTTGGCGTACTTCGCGAGAGTCTTGCGGTCGAGTTCGGCCTGGGCGGCCTTGGCGGTCTTCGTCGCCTCGGAGTCGGCAATATACAGGCCCTTCAGTTGAGTGAGGGCGGCGACTTCGTCGCTCCGTGGATCTTCGTACTTGGCGACCTTCAAGCGAGCACTGGCGACCACCTTTGAGATCTTGTCGTCGTACATCGCACCAGCAAGGAGACCGTCCTCGCCCGAGTTCTCTTCGATGAACTCTTCGACCGCTTGGCTGGCCTGCTCGGCGCGGGCGTTCAGTTCATCGACCTCAGCCTGTTCGGTGGCAAAGTAGCGAGCCACGATCAGGGCCGGCGGCAGCAGGTCCATCTTGTACTTGCTGGAACCGCGGCCCGCGCCGATAACGAGGTCTGGGGTTTCGTTGAGCTTGCGTTCCTTGTTCTCGATGGTCGGGCGCGGCTTGGCGGCGGCGTCCCAGCCTTCGCTCATGACCAGCGCGACGTCGTCGTGCATGACGTCGTTCCAGTAGCTCATGAGTTGCTCGTACACGCCGTACTCGTCGACGAGTGGTCGGGTGCGGAAGGCAGCGAGCAGCGAGTCGCCGATCTCGTGGATGAGATCAGCCGGTCGGGTCGACGGCGAGATGGCGGTCAGCTCGTCGACGTGCTTGTTCCACCAATGCTTCACGATGCCCTCGGTCGAGGTCGCGAGTTGCTTGTACTCAGCCGAGTCGGTAACGGTCCGTCGGATGTCGGCACGGTCAACTGCGAGCTCCGAGTAGCCCTCGCGGAGCGGCTTGAACAGCTGCGCACGCAGGCTCGGGAACGCATCCCAGTACGCCTGCAGAGCGTCGAGGTCGTGGTTCGGTATGCCGCCCGTGAGGTGGGCATGCAAGTCCTGGATGTCCTCTGGTTCCGAGCTGTCGATGTAGCGGGGGATGTTGAGGTTGTAGTCGTTCTTGGCGCTGGCGATCTCGCTTATCGACACCATGCGCGAGTAGCGGTCGACCTCGAGTTGCTTGGTGAAGGTGTCGACAATCTGGTGCACGTCTCGCGGACGGAGGCGGTTCTTCGGGCCGTCCTTGGCGAAGCCCTTACTCGCGTCGATCATGAAGACGCCGGTGCGCGCCTGGGCGTCGTGCTTGTCGAGGACGATGATGCAGGCTGGGATGCCTGTGCCGTAGAAGAGGTTCGCCGGCAGACCAATGATCCCCTTGATGTAGCCGCGCTTGATCAGTTCCTTCCGGATGGTCGCCTCGGCGTTGCCGCGGAACAGCACCCCGTGCGGCAGAATCACCGCCCCCCGCCCGGTCGACTTGAGGCTCTTGATCATGTGGAGCAGGAAGGCGTAGTCGCCGTTCTTCTCGGGCGGGCGACCGAAGCTGTCGAAGCGCCCGAACTCGTTCTCGAGCCCGTTGGTCCAGGACTTCACGCTGAAGGGTGGATTCGCTACGAGGAAGTCGAAGGTGCGCAGCTCGTTCCCGATCGTGAACTGCGGACTGGTCAGGGTGTCGCCCTGTCGGATGTCGGCGGTGGCGTTGCCGTGCAGGATCATGTTCATCACGGCGAGCGCACGGGTGGCGTTGTCCTTCTCCTGGCCGTAGACGGTCAGGCCGTTCGGGGCCGAGTCGGCCACCTTGAGGAGCAGCGATCCAGACCCACAGGTTGGGTCGTACACGGTCGCTGACCTCTGCGTGTTCTTGGTGATGCCGATCAGTGAGGCCATGATCCGCGAGACCTCGGCGGGCGTGTAGAACTGGCCCTTGCTCTTGCCTGACTCGGTGGCGAAGTGGCGCATCAGGTATTCGTAGGCGTCACCCAGCAGATCGTCGCCCTCGGCACGCGACCCTGAGAAGTCGAGGTCCTGGAAGATGCCGACAAGCTTGGTCAGGCGGTCGACGAGCTCCTTGCCCTTGCCGAGCTTGTCTGTGTCATCGAAGTCGGCGTTGTTGATCACGCCTTGCAGGTCGTTGGCGTCGGCCAACTTGCGGATGGCGATGTTGATCTTCTCGCCGATATCCGGCTTGCCCTTGAGCTTGACCAGGTCGTCGAACGAACCGCCCTCGGGGACCTCGACCAGGCTGTTCGGATCAGCCTTCGCCTTGTCCGAGACGTACTTGACGAAGAGCAGCGTCAGGACGTAGTCCTTGTACTGGCTAGCATCCATGCCGCCGCGAAGCTCGTCCGCTCCGGCCCAGAGCGAGCTGTACAGGTCCGACTTCTTGAGCGCCACTACCGCTCCATCCGTCCTGTGAGGATGTCGCCCAGGTTGCGTGCTCTCGATGCCCTTTGGCTCATGTGTGAGAGGTCTCCTTGCACCGATCTGGTGCCTCTGTCGCTGGTTGTTCGAGTCGTCGACAGGCTATCGGTGTGGCCGGGCGCAGGCTGGGCGAATCGCGACGCCCTTCCGGGATCGTGCCGTCGCCCGGCGCGACGGCGCCCCCAACACATCGCGTGCATCGCGGCCGACAGCAGGCGCACTCCGGTTCGAGGGCTGGTCAACTCGCGTACAGGCAGACGCCCTCCCGGCACCTCTACGAGCACCACCCGGCTACCGGCTCCCACCCGCTCCCCCATCCCCAGGCCCCCATCCCTGCCACCCTGCCTCGGCCCTTCGAACTCCCGCTTCCCCCGAAGACACCCCAGGCCCACGAAACTCGACCAACCCCAATCCCAGGGCACACACCTACTGCACCAAGGAACCGGCGGCAATTGCCGGTTGTCGCGACGTTCTGCGCACGTCTGCAATGAATGGCGAGGGTGGATTGCCCGCTCCCATGATCGTTGCGCGCGGCAGTCGGCTGGATCAACACGCTGACTGCGAGCCTAGTCAGGATGACCTTCAGTGTCGGCACCATCCTGGACAGACCCGGACGCCCGTGCGCAATTTCTGCGCAAATCTACTTCTTCAGCGTCCGGATCGACGTCTTCTTGGGCCTAGGGAGAGGTAGAAGGGCAGATTTCGGCAGTCATTCTGTCCGAATCGAGGGGGTTTGTCGGCTTAAGGAAGTGCCAGCGTAGATCAGCCGTGGCCACCGATGGCCGGCTCATCTGCCTGTACAGGAGGGAGGAGGTGATCGCGGTGATGGGGATGCAGAAGCTGACCGCGGGGTCGGGCTATGACTACCTGACCCGGCAGGTCGCCCGCAACGACGCGGTCGGGTCGGTGCGCACTCCCCTGGCCGACTACTACGACGAGAAGGGTGAGGCGCCCGGCATCTGGCTCGGTTCGGGCCTGGCCGGCATCGAAGGATTGAGGGCCGGCGACCCGGTGACTGCCGAGCAGATGGAGTTCCTGTTCGGCAAGGGCTTGCATCCGCTGGCTGCTCAGCGGCTCGCCCTGCTCGGCCCGGACGCGACCGAGCAGCAGCGACGTGACGCGGTCCGGCTGGGCAGGCCCTACCGGCAGCCCGACACCAGCACGAGCCTGTTCCGGCAGGAGTTGCACCGCCGCTACGCGGCCTGGAACCGCGACCACGGTCACAAGCCGACAGCCAAGCTGCCCGACGAGGCCCGTGCGAGGCTGCGCACCGAACTGGGTGTGGAGTTGGTTCACCGCGATGGAGCACCGTGCGCCGAACGCTCGCGAACTGTCGGGGTTCATCATCCGCATGTCCCGGCCGCCGGCAAGCCCGGTGGCCGGATACGACCTGACGTTCTCGCCGGTGAAGTCGGTGTCGTCACTGTGGGCCATTGCGGACCGACAGACGGCTGGCCTGATCGAGAGGGCGCACTGGGCGGCGGTCACCGACGCGCTGCGGTTCATCGAGGCCGAGGTGCTCAAGACCCGCAAGGGCCACGCCGGGGTCGAACAGGTCGACGTCACCGGACTGGTGGCCGCCGCCTTCACCCACCGGGACAACCGGGCCGGCGACCCCGACTTGCACACCCACGTCGCGGTTGCGAACAAGGTCCAGGCGATTGCTGACGGCCAGTGGCGGGCGATCGACGGCAGGGCGATGCACAAGGCGATCACCGCCGCCTCGGAGACCTACAACACCGCCCTCGAAGCCCATCTCGGCGCGGCACTGGGGGTGCGGTTCGTCGACGTGCCCCGCACCGACGGCCGGCGCCCGGTCCGTGAGATCGCGGGTGTGGATCCGCGGCTGATTCAGCTGTGGTCGACCCGCCGTCGGGAGATCAGCGCCCGAGCGGGCGAGTTGGCCAACGCATTCCACAACGAGCACGGCCGGCCGCCCACCCCGGCGGAGCGGCAGGAGCTGTACCAGCAGGCCACGTTGGAGACCCGGGAGGCCAAGCACGAGCCGCGGTCCCGCAACGAGCAGCGCGCCTTGTGGTGGCAGCAGGCCGTCGGCCTGCTTGGTGAACGCGAGCTGGAGGCCATGTATGGCCGGGTGTTCGACCAGCAACGCCTCCCCGCGCCGACCCTCGACGACGCCTGGTACGGCCGGCTCGCCGCCACCGTCATCACCCGCGTCGAGGAAGGCCGCGCTGAGTGGCAGACCTGGCACGTCCGCGCGGAGGCCCAACAACTCGCCCGCGCCAGTGGGGTGCGGTGGGACCAACTCGACGAGGCGATCCCACGGCTGGTCGACACAGCCCTGCGCGCCTGCGTTCCCCTCGAGCCGCCCGACGACGGCATCCGCGAACCCGACGCGCTGCGCCGCGTCGACGGCACCTCTGTGTACCGGGTGGCCGGTGCGACCCGCTACACCTCCCAGCGGATCCTGTTCGCCGAACACCGGATCATCGACGCCGCCGGCCAGCACGACGGGCGGGAAGCTGACCACAACTCCGTCGACACCGCCCTGCTCACCGAGCGGGCCAACGGCACCGACCTGAACAACGGGCAGGTCCAGCTCGTCCGTGAGCTCGCCACCTCAGGCCGTCGCGTCCAGCTCGCCCTGGCCCCGGCCGGGACCGGCAAGACCACCGCCATGCGCGCCCTGGCCACAGCCTGGGGCTATAGCGGTGGCAACATTCTGGCCCTCGCCCCGTCCGCGGCCGCTACCAGCCAGCTCGGCGAGGAACTCGGCCAGGGCATCCATGCCGACACCCTCCACAAGCTGACCTACGAGATCGGTCAGCCCATACCCGCGAGTTGGGTCCGAGCCGTCGGGCCGAACACGTTGCTGATCATCGACGAGGCCGGCATGGCCGACACCCTGCGCCTCGACTATCTGATCGGCTGGGCGATCGAGCGCGGCGCCAGCGTCCGGCTGATCGGGGACGACCAGCAACTCGGCGCGATCTCGGCCGGCGGCATCCTGCGCGACATCGTCGCCGTCCACGGCGCCTCCCGGCTCGACGAAGTCATGCGGTTCACCGACCCCGCCGAAGCCCACGCCTCCCTCGCCCTGCGCGACGGCGACCCGGCCGCCCTCGGCTACTACCTCGACAACGACCGGCTCCACGTCGGCGACGACACGACAACCTCCGGGCAGTTGTTCGAAGCCTGGCTGGCCGACAAGCGCGCCGGGCTGGACGCGATCATGCTCGCCCCCACCCGAGAACAGGTCGCCGTCCTCAACCAGGCCGCCCGCGACCAGCGCCTCGCCGGCCACCGACCCCGACGGGAGGCCGACCTGGCCGACGGCAACCGCGCCTCCACCGGCGACACGATCCTCACCCGCCGCAACAACCGGCGGCTCCGCGCCGGCAACGGCTGGGTCAAGAACGGCGACCGCTGGCATGTCCTCGACGTCCACCGCGACGGTGGACTGGACGTCCGCGACCAGAGAACCCACCGGCGGCTCACCCTCCCGGCCGAATACGTCGCCACCCACGTGGAGCTGGGCTACGCCACGACCATCCACGGCGCCCAGGGCATGACCGCCGACACCTGCCACGGACTCCTCACCGGCCAGGAGAGCAGGCAGCAGCTGTACACGATGCTCAGCCGCGGCCGCCACGCCAACCACGCCTACCTCCAGCTCACCGGCGACGGCGACCTCCACAACCGGCTTCGCCCAGAGGACACAGCATCACCCACCCCGACCGAGCACCTCGAAGCCATCCTCGCCCGCTCCGACCTGCCTACCTCCGCAACCACCCAGATCGCGGAACTACACGACCCGCGGACCCTGCTCGCGGCAGCGGTCGCCTGCTACCAGGACGCGATCGTCACCGCCGCCGAACAGGTGGCCGGCGCAGACCTGATCTCGCTGATCGACAGGGCCGCCGGGACCCATGGCCTCGCCGACGCCGACGCCTGGCCCGTCGCCCGCTCGCACCTGCTCGTCCTCCATGCCCAGGGAGTCTCCCCGATCAGCGCCCTCCAGTACGCCGTCAACACCGCCGAACTCAACGACGCCCTCGACCCCGCAGCGGTCGTCGACCGGCGCCTCGACGTCGTCAGCCTCCGGGCCAACAACGACGTGCACCGCCCACTCCCCTGGCTGCCAGCGGTTCCCGACAAGGTGCTGGCGGAACCCGAATGGCGCCGCTACCTCGCCGCCAGATGGGCCCTCGTCACCGAGCTGGCCGAACGCGTCCAGCGGGACGCTGCCCCGGATCGAGCAGTCCCCCGATGGGCCGCCGCCCTCACCGAACAGCCAACACCCGACACCCTCGCCCAGATCGAAGTCTGGCGCGCCGCCCACGCCATCCCTGACACCGACCTGCGGCCCACCGGACCCGCGCAACACCACCTGGTCGAGGCGCGCGCCCAGCGCCAACTCGACAGCCTCATCGCCGGCGAATCCGTACCCGTGCTCGACTGGCTGGAGCGGATCCACCAAGCCGCACCCGGCACCATCGACGACCCAGCCACCATCCGGCTCGCCCGCGAATGCGCGGCCATCGATCCCGAAGGACGTCACCTCCCCAACGACTCGCCCAAGCCGCGCGGCAACCGCTGCCCGACGAGCACAAGACCGACGCCCTGAGCTACCGACTCCACCCCTGGCTCAACGAGGTCTGGGAAACCTGGCCACGCCAGCCCGCCCCCCCCCAGCCCCGTCGCCACGAGCCCCCATCCCCCAGCCACGACCGAACCCCCGGGATCGGCATCTGACACCACCCCCGGCATCCGCCGGGCACCACCCAAGGAAGGAACCGACATGGCCATCCCACACACGCAGCGGACCGAACCCGAATGGATCTCCCTGCGCGAAGCCGCCCGCATCTACGCGGTCAGCACCTACACCCTGCGCCGCCGAATCGCGACCGGTCACCTGCCCGCCGTCAAACTCGGCTACAAACTCATCCGCGTCCGCATCACCGACCTGGACAAGCTCTTCCCCGCCATCCCGACCACACGCCCAGAAGACCGCTTCCCTCGCTGGTGACCACGGGTGTCGTCGTCTCGTTCCGGATGGCACATCCTTCGACGACGGACGCGACAAGGGATGTGCTGATGCAAGTCCGTTCGCCGCTCGTTCTGCGTAACGACCCCTGAGCGTCGCTCAAAATGTCGCAGGGTGAGACCAGAGTGCCATCCGCCGTCATGTAGACAAATGATCGACGAACATCCCGATCACTACGCAATCATCGCTAGCTGCGTCACCCGGATGGAGGTGGATCCGATTACGATGTGGCTCAAGCTTCGAATGCCATTCACACCGGTAGACCTTGCCGTCGTAGATGGCGTCCCGCTCGCGCATCAGGCGCTCCGACTGCCTAGTCTTGGAGCTCTCTATGGATATGTCAATACCCATCGCAGAGCTGACCTCGTCAGATCGACCGCAATGCTCGCTATATGCCTTCTTGAACGAATCATTGATACAACAAAGGTGGTATACCACGGTTGCACGGAGCGCATCATAAGAGCCGTCTAGGCGCCGGAAGGTAACACCGTCCGCGAATCTTATCGCCGGAAAGGCAAGCCGGGCCATGTCAAAGAACGCGTCCTCGTCGACCTGCTCCACCGAGTAGAGCTCCCTATAGAACAAGACCCTAGAGTAGGGGGAGGTGATTGCAACGATCTTCGCCTCACCAGACTCATCGCTCGCGACCACGACACCTGATCGATATACTGGCAGCATCGCGAAAACACCAATCGCATGCCTAGCCCTACCCGCCTGTAACGCAGCGGCTATCGCATAACTCTGCAGATCATGGCCATCGACGCGCACTTGGGGGTCAACGTAGAAATCGGCCGAGGCGTCAAATCGGCCGCACTTGTCGAGCAAGCGGAAAGCGCGAACTCGGCAATCTCGATCCAGATCAGCGCTAGCCAGGACTTCAAACAGTTGCTCGTCGCGGCGACACTCGATCCATTCGTAGCCTGTGGCAATGCCAACCGACTCGGCCCTCTCGCGGCACAACTCAAGTTGATCGGAAAGACTATCGAGCGCGAGCTCGATTCGGGGCGCATCGGCATCCCCGACCCAAAAGCTCGCTTCATCGACGAGGAAGCGGTAATCACTTTCGACGCTTGGCACGGGCGAGCTCCCCCAAGTCGACTTCCGTCTGATCAAAGAATCCGGTCGGCCACTGCGACATGGACCCCGTATCGTCGACGGATAGTGTCTCGGGGTCAGGGCCCTTCCCGAAGAAATGAACAACGACATCCGCGCTAGGAATCGTGCGGTCCGCACTCACGGCGCGCCGAATCCCATCCAAAACGTGGTCACTGTGGGTCTCGACAACCACCTGCGTGCCTCCGGCTGCCACGCGAGCCAAGAACCGGCCCATGGCGGTCTGGCCCTGTGGATGGAGATGGGCCTCCGGGTTCTCGACGACCAGTAAACCCCCTGCCGGAGACGTAAGTCCCGCAACCACAATCGGAAGCGCGTAGGAGAATCCGAAGCCTACGTTCCCCGGCCTTAGCCACTCCGCGAGTAGCTCGGGTGGCCGGAACCGCACCATTGCGGCGTTCGTTCCCGGGAGCCAATCGGCCTGAACGCGCGTGTCGGAGACAAGAGTGGACAGCCAGAGCTCGGTCTGAGCGTTGAGGGTGGTGACGCCGCCGCTGCTGGGTGTATCAGGGTGAATTCTCTGCCGATGCACCGGAACTCGCCCAAGCTGGCTGAGGACGTGCGCCGTGAACTCCCCTCTTGGACCCACCGACAGACTGTCATCAAAGTCCACCGCGACCTCCTGGAGGTCGCGTGGCCCTAAGCGCTCCGCACTGAGGTAGACAAAGCCTCGCTCTTTCCCGGTGCTTGGGGTGACCCCTTCTGGGATACTCGTCCGTCTTGCGATGAGGCTGGGACTACGATCGTGCGGCACCTCAAGTACAAGACTGCCTCGGCCGCGCGCAGAAACTACGGAAATCTCAATCTCGTTGCTTGCTGCGTGGATATTTAGAACGTCGCTGGCTTCGCCGAGCGCGAGCCCGTGCGGCCCATTAAGCGGAATGGCGCCGCCCGGAAGCTGCTCGCAGTGCAGAAGCACCAATGCTTGAACGACGGTGCTCTTTCCACCACTGTTCCGGCCCGTCAGCACGGTTAAGGGCGCCATCGAAAGCGCCAAGCTGGAAAATCGCTTGAAGTTGGTAATCGTAATCTGCTCAATCATGAGGTGGCCGATCCGAGTAGTTCCTGAACCACCGCAAATCGGTACTCCACGCGCCTCACATCGCCGGTTGACACGGTGATTGAGTTAAGGTAGTCGGCATCCTGTGTCATGCGCTTGCGGGCGGCTTTCGAGATTTGACTCGCCATCGGCTTAATCTGTCGTTCCTCGTACTGCGACAGAGCGTAGGTCCAGGTCTCGAAGAGGGCGCGATTGAAAGGGCTCCGTCGTTCGGCATCAATCGGCCATTTCCGAAAAGCATGCTCACCGAAAATCATTTCAGAGTTGCGGAGCCCGCGCTGCAGCTTAGAAAACACCTCTTCAAGAGCCTCATCGTCCAGGTCCTTGGGATTGTCTAGGCGACCTGTGGTCTTCCAGAGCAACTCTTCCATAGGGCCTTCGCGTCGATACTCGCGAAAATCACCAAGCAAGATGAAGGCGACGAAACGGAGCACGACCTCACGATCGATCATCCGGTTCTGTTGCAGTAGTGCGCCGCCCGTCGCGGTCTGAAATCCTGGTGACTCGACACAGCGTTTAAGAAATGCCCTGCTGCGCTGTTTGCTCATGCAATGTCGAATCTCCTGTGCATTGAGTGGAGTGCCGCCGGTATTGATTCTCCGGAAAATGTCGTATTTCACAGGCGCCGGAGTGGCGGGGTCGATCACATGAACTACGATCTGAGTGTTGAAGACCCTGCGCTGCCACGGTGCCGGCAGCTCCGAAAACCGCTTGCCTTCCACATCACCAATGTACTCAAGCTGCCGGAGCTTGAAATGCCCTTCGACGAAATCTTGCACGGTCGATAGCCTCTGAAGCCCATCTACTACCCGCATGGCGCCGTCGACATCTTCAGAGAAGTAGAACGCGGGCAAAGGTATCTGGAGCAGAATGGACTCTATGAGTTGGGCTTTCTGTCTGACATTCCAGACCTTCAGTCGCTGAAAATCTGGCGCCAGGTCAAGCGAACTTTCGGCGATGAGGTCCAGAATGTTGCGCAGGGAAAAGCTCTTGGTGCTTACGCGGATTTCCTCCGGGTTCCAGGGTCGCTTGATCTCCTCGAAGGCATCACTACCTTCTTGCTCGAGTTCAACGCCGATAGCTTCATGGTTCTCGTCGTACTCCTCGAGAGGGGCCGCTTCCGCGAGGCTCACTCTGCCTCCCTTACACTCAAGCAAGCGTTAGCCGGTAGATCGAGCCTGAATGTTATCCGATCAGTCCGGCGACGGGCATGAGCCCAGGCATATCGGCCGGTCGCGCCCGACGAAGCAGGGCGCTGCTGAGGTGCTCTAGGCTGCCCCGGCCCAGCGCGCGTCTGGAGGCATCTGACGATGGTGCCCCCGCCCGCCGTCGAGCGGATCTAGCTTGTTCCACGTATGTTCCACGCGGGCAATCTCGGAACCGTGAGTACGCCTCTCACAAGGCATTTCACCAGTCGGGCTGACAGGATTTGAAGGTGCCCTGTGGTCGGTCCACGAGGTTCCCGATGGCAAGGCTATCCGGCGTGGCCACTAGGCATTTCACAGGCCAACGTCGATCCGCACGGGAGTACTAAGGTGGGCTGATCTAGGGTCGTGTAGGCTGTCGCTATTGCACGATTGTTGCACGACCACCGAAGGTGGCTATTGCACGCCAACGGGCCTCGACCAGCACCGAAGGCAGCGTCGTGCCGGCCAATGTGAGATCGGACGAACGCCATGACTCGATTGTCCCAGCAACCAACCGATCCGGCGAGATCCAAAGCGCCGCCGCCCGCAGCGGCAAGCCCGGCCTCGCCTCCCGGCAAGCCCGGGAGCGCTGAGGATTCGAGGCGGACGCGGCGTGGGTTCGGGGCGGTGCGGAAGTTGCCGTCGGGCCGCTATCAGGCGAGCTATCTGGATCCGAACGGTGGCCGGATCAACGCCAGCGCACTCCAGGACGGCAAGGTGGTGCCGCTCACGTTCCTGGACAAGAAGACCGCCGAGGCCTGGTTGGCCCTGCGTCAGACGGAGATGATCGAGAAGCGGTGGAAGCCGCCCGCGGCCCGTGAGCCCGACGAGGTCGAGTTCAGCCAGTACGCCGACCGGTGGCTGGACTCCCGCGACCTGTCCCCGAGGACCCGATCCGAGTACCGCAAGGTCATCGACGGGCCCAGGCTCGCGTTCTTCGCCGGCTACACCTTGGACCAGATCAGCCCGGCCATGATCAAGCGCTGGTGGACCGTCCACGACGATGGTCACCCGACCGCCCGCCGCAAGGCCTACGACCTGCTCCACGCGATCCTGGCCACTGCCTCCCAGCCTGATGAGGACACCGATGCTCCCCCGCTCATCGCGAACAATCCCGCCCGGCTGTCCGCCAAGACCAAGAACCGGACCCTGACCAGTCGGCCCAAAGGCAGCATCCGACCCGCCACCCTGGCCGAACTCACCATGATCATGGACGAGATGCCACGGCGGTACGCGGCAATGGTGCTTCTCGCCGCCTGGTGCGCCCCCCGCTTCGGAGAACTCACCGAACTGCGTCGCCGCGACCTTCGGATCAACCTCGACGCCGACGGCCAGCCGCTCGATGGCACCCTCACCATCACCCGCGCGGTCGTGTGGCCCGAACCCGACACCCCGGTCGTGAAGACGCCCAAGAGCCTGTCCCGCGAGGTCGCGATCCCGCCCCACATCCTCGCTCCCCTGCTCGTCCACCTGGAGAAATGGGCCGCTCCGGGACCCGACGGGCTTCTGTTCCCCGCGGTCGAGTCGGGCGGGCACATGAAACACGGCGCCCTGTACAAAGTGTTCCGACGCGCACGAGCGGCGGCCGGCCGATCGGATCTGCGCTGGCACGACCTGCGCCACACAGGGGCCACCCTCGCCGCCCAAGCCGGCGCCACGCTGGCCGAACTCATGAACAGGCTCGGCCACTCCAGCGTCACCGCAGCACTCATCTACCAACACGCCGCCGCCGGACGCGACGCCGAAATCGCCCGACGACTCTCCGAAATCGCCACCAGTTGACCACCCACGAGCACGCCGCAGGTCGACCCGCTACCCCCCCTGAGAGTTCGACCCGGGCCTGTGTTCAGGGTTGTTGGTCGCATTTCCCGGAGCGCTTCTGAGCTTGTCGTCTGCTGAGCGTGAGGGGGCGGCCTCCACAACCCCAACCAGGGGCAGCGCGCGACCACCCGAGGCTCGACGACAGCTGGCGTCTTGGTCGGCGGTAAACGCCTTATGGCGCCCGATGCCCCCCGCCACGGGCCAAGATCCTCGGGGTCGCAGAATTTTCGGACGGACGTTCCAGTCGAGGACATCCGCTGCGACCGTCCCGGCCTGGGGACGCGCCGAGGCGGCGTCCGGAAGGCGGATCAGCCACGGGTGCCGTGGCGGGCGGCCGCTCGCTGGAGGAGTGAGTCGACTGCGGGACCCCAGCATCACGACACCTTCGGCGCGGGTATCTGAGCCGGATCCGCTGCGTCGTGGGGCGGCGCCCCGAGGGCGCCGTCGGCGCCGGAGAGCGCCCAGGCTGCAACGAGATCGATCAGCGTGCGGGTCATCGGTGCCAACCTGGAGCGCAGCTCGACGTGGTGTCGCGGCCCCCGCCAGGTTCGGGCGTCGACTGCTGGATCGGGCGAGGCTGCCGTGGCGATCAGAGTGGCCAACGGGACGAATCGAGCGACGGCGACCTCCGAGATGTTGGCTGGCGCGGAGAGAGGGTGCCCGCGACCAGGCCAGGACGGGCGTCACAAGGAACCCGCTCTCGGGTAGGGCGAACCCGGGCAGCGTGGCGACGACGTGGACGCTTTCCGGATCAAGTCCTACTTCCTCGCGCGCTTCTCTCAGAGCAGTGGTGATGGCGTCGTGGTCGTCCCTGTCATGGGCGCCTCCAGGGAAGGTGACACGACCGGAGTAGTCCCTCAGGTCGGCGGCGCGCTCAGTGAGCAGCACTTCTGGTCCGGCGGGCCCGGACGTGATCAGGATCAGGACCGCGCTGGGCCGGAGGGTCGCCGGGCGGACAGCGCGGGGCTGTCAGCTGGGTTCTCGGTGGCGACCCGGGCAGCCCAGTCGGGCATGGGCGGGGTCCCAACGGGCCTGCGTTGGGTATCCCTCCTGGGGGCGGGGTGCCACTGGGTTTGACCGGAGGCCAGCCGCAGCGTGGCCACACCAGGGTCGGGCCCCGCGCCATTGACCAGGCGCAGCTGCTGTCCGAATCTGGGGTGGCCGAACACCGCTCTGGCCGGGCGGGGGGAGGCCGCGCCGGAGGTGGCGGCCGGCCATTCTGCGGGGTTGTTGGCGACGACCACAAAGGCCTGGTTCGCGCCGAAGAGCTGGGCGGCCAGGCCGCCGAAGGCGGTGAGGGTGGCTCCCGGGCGCTGTCAGGCGCAGCAGGAGAGTTTCGAGACGTCGGTGGTGAAGGCTTTGGCGGCGATGCGGATGCCCTCGGTCATGGTCAGGTAGGGGGCCCACGCGTTGGCGACTTGGGCGATGGTTTTGCCTAGGATGTGGACGCCGGCGGCGGCGAGTTCGCCGGCGTCGGCGGCGACCGCGGTCAGGCCGAGGATCTCGCCCGTGTCGGCGCTGGCGACGATCTTGATGAATCCGCGGGTGTCTCGATTCACCACGGCACGGGGCACGTAGTGCAGTGGCAGGACCCGGCACACGCAGCGGATCCCGGCCGCGACGGTTTCCTTCTCGGTCATCCCGACCGCGCCGACGGCGGGGCTGGTGAACATCACCCGCGGCAACCGGGTGTAGTCGATCGCGGTGTCCGCTTCGGTGAACGCGTTCTCTGCGGCGAGGGTGCCGTGTCGTGCGGCGACGTACACGAACTCGGGGTGCCCGGTGACATCACCCGCGGCCCACACGCGAGGATTCGACGTGCGCAGCTGGTCGGTGACGAGAACCTGACGGGCGTCGCCGGTGTTCACCCCGACCGTGTCGAGGTTGAGGCCTTCGGTGGCGGGGCGGCGGCCGAGTGCGACGAGGATCTGGTCGGCACGGAACTCCTGCTCCCCGCCGGAGACCTCCGCCGTGACGACGACCTGCCCTGTGCCCGCGTCCCGGGTCACACGGGTGGGGACGGCACGACCGACCACCCGGATGCCCTCGTCGGCAAACACCTCCTGCAGGGTCTTGGATACCTCCGGCTCCTCCTTCGACGCGAGCCGGGACCGGACCAGCATCGTCACCTTCGACCCCAGCCGGGCGAACAGCTGAGCCATCTCCACCGCCACGGAACCGCCGCCGAGCACCAGCAGCGAATCGGGCACGGCGGACAGTTCCATCGCGGACGTCGAGGTCAGGTAGCCGGTCTCGTCGAGCCCCTCGATGGGCGGTGCCCAGGGACGGCTGCCGGTCGCGATCAGGTAGTGAGCTGCCTCGATGGTCTCCACGGTGCCGTCGGCGGCGGTGACGTACAGCACGGGTGCGTCCGGGGTGCCCGCGAACCCCGCGTCGCCCTGTCGGACCGGCCACCCGTACGCGTCGGCCACATCGACATACTTCTCCGCCCGCATGGTCTCGACGAGGTCTCGCTTGCCGGCGATCAGTGCGAGCATGTCGACCGGCCCTGCGGTCGTCGTGATCCCGGGGAACCGGGAGCCCGCGTCGGCCGCGACGTGGCGGGCTTCGGCCGCCGCGATCAGCGCCTTGGACGGTACGCAGCCGTTGTTCACGCAGGTGCCGCCGAACGTCCCTCGCTCCACCATCACGACCGACTTCCCCACCGTGGTGGCGTGGATCGCCGCGGCGAACGCCGCACCACCCGACCCGATCACGGCCAGATCAACCCTCGACTGCATACCGATTCCTCCCGGACCCATCACAAACTTCGGCGGATACACTCATCCTGAACCTTCCTGTATAGGGGAAGGTCAAGGGCTTGGTCACATGGAGGCAGTGATGCGAATCGGGGAACTTGCCGAGGCGGCCGACACCACCACGAAGACGCTGCGATACTACGAAGATCAGGGTCTCCTCCGCGCCGCCGGGCGCACCCCCGGCGGCTACCGGGACTACACGACCGACACCCTCACCCGCATCGACTTCATCCACCGCGGCCAAGCCGCCGGACTCACCCTCGCCCAGATCCGGCAGATCCTGGACATCCGCGACCACGGCCAAGCCCCCTGCAACCACGTCCGCGACCTCCTCGACACCCGGCTCACCGACATCGACCGGCAGATTCACCAACTCCAAGACCTCCGCGACACCCTCGCCGGGCTACGTGACCGAGCCGACCACGTCGAGCCCGACACGTGCAGCACCGACCAGATCTGCCGATACCTATAACCATCAGCGTCATCGGCGGTCCGGCTTGTCATCGCGGGCGTGGTGTTCGCGACCCACCGTCACAAGATCGTGCCGACCCTCGCAGCGTCGTTCCAGCGCGCGAACCCGTTCGAGGAACCCACCATCGGCGTAGCGCCGCCCCAGGGTCTGTCCGATTTCCGGTGTAACTGGCATCTGGCGTTCTAGTTGTTCGAGGGGCTGATGCGCCCTTCGAAGGTGATGGCGAACGCGTTGAGCGCTGCCTTCCATCGGATGACCCATCGTGCCTTGCCGCGGCCGGTGGGGTCCAGTGATCTGGTGACTAGATAGAGGCATTTGAGGGCGGCCTGGTCGGTCGGGAAGTGGCCTCGGGCCCGGACGGCCCGGCGGTAGCGGGCGTTCAACGATTCGATGCTGTTGGTGGTGGCGATGATCTTGCGGATCTCCACGTCGTAGTCGAGGAACGGCACGAACTCGCTCCAGGCGCGTTCCCACAGCGCGACCGCTGCCGGGTACCTGGCTCGCCAGGTGGCGGCGAACTCGGCGAACCGTTCTCGGGCCATCGGTTCGTTGACCGCGGTATAGATCGGTCGCAGGTCCTTGGCGATCCGGTCCCAGTCCTGCCGGGCGGCGTAGCGGAAGGTGTTGCGGAGCAGGTGGATCACACAGGTTTGGACCACGGTCTTGTCCCACACCGTGTTGACCGCATCAGGCAGGCCCTTCAACCCGTCACAGACCAGCATGAGCACGTCAGCGACGCCGCGGTTCTTGATCTCGGTGAGCACGTTCAGCCAGAACTTCGCGCCCTCACCACCGTCACCGGCCCAGATCCCGAGGATGTCGCGTTCGCCGTGCACGGTGACCCCGATCGCCACATAGAACGGCTTGTTCGTGACCTGGCCGTCGCGGACTTTGACCACGATCGCGTCGATGAACACCACCGGATACACCTGGCGGTTTCTATCGGTCGTCGCGAATCGGTGGCTGGAGCCATCGTCGCATGAGTTGGGCTGGGGTGCGGTCGCCGAGGACGAGGCGGGGCCGGTGGTTGAGCTCGTCGGCGACCTCGGCCAGGCGTTCGTCGGTGACCTGGTTCAGGT
>PHEV01000226.1 GCA_002843035.1 Actinobacteria bacterium HGW-Actinobacteria-5
GCAAGACCAGGGCCGGGGACACCGGCGCCCCGGCTGTCGAGCCGCCACCGGCAACCGTCGAGTTGCCACCGGCGATCGTCGAGCCGACGCCGGCCGTCGAGACTCCGGCCGTGCCCGAGGAGAAGCCGAAGGGAAAGCGCAGTGCCCGTCCGGCCCTGATCGTGATCTCCGCCGTCGCGGTGGTCGCCCTGCTCGTCGTGGCTGGAGTCTGGCTGTTCGCCCTGCGGTCCGGCGCACCCAGCGGGGAGCCGACCAATCCCGACACCGCCTCCGCCCTCGACCCGCTGGTCACCGCGGCCGACCTCGGTTCGCTCGGCGGCGTCACCTGGACCGCGACCACCGCCACGTCGGACACGGCGCGCCCGATCTGCCTCCCGGCCACGGGGGCAGGGGTCCCGAACGCCCAGCGCTCGGTGTCCCGCGAGACGAGGGCGAGCGACGACCAGTCGGCGGCGTTCGTGCAGGCGATCGACACCTACGCCGACGACACCGCGGCCACCCAGGCGTACACCGCGCGCACCGTCCAGGCCGGAACCTGTGCGGAGGATGTCGCCTGGATCACCGGCGCGAACTCCGTCTCCGGGCTCGCCGATGCCGCAATCTCGGAGCGGCTCGTGGTCGAGGGAGAGGCCAGCGGAACCTTCCACACGCTCCTGATCAGCCGCACCGGACGCTCGGTGAGCCTGATCGACATCACTACGACGAAGAGCCCGGTGAACGCCCTCGACCTCGCCAACGTGGCGGGCCAGGCGCTGAGCCGCCAGTGCGGCGGCGACCAGGGCACGTGCCCGAGCAGCATCGGGGTGGCGACCGTTCCGCCGCCTGCCGGTGACCCGGCCGGCTGGCTGGTCGAGGCGGACGTGCCACGCGTCACGCCCGGCGCGGGCCGCTGGGGCGCCACCGACCCCAAGACCACACTGGACGTGATCGGCAGCCAGTGCGAGGCGATGAACCTCCAGGCGGTCTCCGGCACCCAGTCCGCCGGCCAGCGGACGCTGTTGCTGGCCGACGACAATGCCGCGCCGAAGGGCTTCGGCATCGACATGGTGACCTACACCTTCAGCGGCACGAAGGATGCGGCGAATCTCAGTGCCAAGCTCTCGGAGAACATCTCCAAGTGCAACGACCGGGCGCCGACGGCCACCGTCGTGGCCGGCCCCGCAGCGAAGGGCACGGGCGAGGGCGACCTGAAGTTCAGCGGCGACACCTTCGAGATCACCCAGAAGACCGAGACCACGACCGTCCTCTATCGCGTGGCCGTGCTGACCGTCGACACCAAGGTCGTCTACCTGCTCGCCAACCCGACGACAGGTTTCGACTTCACCGACAGCCAGTGGAAGGCGGTCGCCGTCCGCGCCGGCCAGAGGGCTACCCAGGGCTAGCCGCCACCCGGGGCCAGCCGCGAACGGGTCTCAGCTGAGGCCCTTCACGACCTCACGCATCAACGACGCAGTCTCGCTGGGCGTGCGACCAACCCTCACCCCCGCCGCCTCGAGCGCGGCCTTCTTCGCCTTGGCGGTTCCGACCGAGCCGGTCACGATGGCGCCCGCATGACCCATGGTCTTGCCCACGGGCGCGGTGAAGCCGGCCACGTAGCCGACGACCGGCTTGGTCACGTGCTCGGCGATGAAGGCGGCAGCGCGCTCCTCCGCGTCCCCGCCGATCTCGCCGATCATCACGATCGCGTCGGTCTCCGGGTCCGCCTCGAAGGCGGCCAGCGCGTCGATGTGGGTGCTCCCGTTCACCGGGTCGCCGCCGATGCCGACCGCGGTCGAGAAGCCGATGTCCCTCAGCTCGAACATCATCTGGTAGGTCAGGGTGCCCGACTTCGAGACCAGGCCGATCCGTCCCGGCCCCGAGATCGTCGGCGGGATGATGCCGACGTTCGAGCGCCCGGGCGAGATCAGGCCGGGGCAGTTGGGGCCGATCAGTCGGGTCGTGCCGGACTGGAGGGCGTAGTCGACGAACTCGGCGGTGTCCTTCACCGGGACGCCCTCCGTGATCACCACGCTGAGGTCGAGGCCGGCGTCCACCGCGTCGATCACGGCCTGGCGGGTGAAGGGGGCGGGCACGAACACCACGGAGGTGTTCGCTCCGGTCGCCTCCTTCGCCTCCGCCACGCTGTCGAAGACCGGTACCGGCTCCTCCTCGAAGGTGACCGACTGGCCGCCCTTGCCGGGCGTGACGCCCGCGACGATGCGGGTACCGGCTCCGATCATGCGCTGGGTGTGCTTGCGGCCCTCCGAGCCGGTCATGCCCTGGACGATGACGACGG
Organism: Actinobacteria bacterium HGW-Actinobacteria-5; assembly: GCA_002843035.1. GTDB lineage: Bacteria > Actinomycetota > Actinomycetes > Propionibacteriales > Propionibacteriaceae > Propionicimonas. Next base: position 2,276 of record PHEV01000226.1, read on the forward strand.
AATTCTGGTCCAACCAGATCGACATCTGCGTTCTCCTTATTCGGCCGCGGCGGCCAGCTCGGCGGCCCTGCGGGCCGCATCGTCCATGGTCTCGCGGACCTCGACCAGCGGGTGCGCGGCCTCGGCCAGCATGTGCCGGCCGATCTCGACCGCGTTGCCGTCCAGCCGGACCACGATCGGCCGGGTGGCCCGCTCACCCAGGATGCCGAGGGCGTCGATGATGCCCTTGGCGACCTCCGAGCACGCCGTGATCCCGCCGAAGACGTTCACGAACACGACCTTCACCTGTGGGTCGGACAGGATGATGTCGAGCCCATTGGCCATCACCTGGGCGGACGCGCCGCCGCCGATGTCGAGGAAGTTCGCCGGACGGGGTTGTCCGGGCAGGTCCTCGCCCGCCCCTGCGACCACGTCGAGCGTGCTCATCACGAGACCGGCGCCGTTGCCGATGATCCCTACCGACCCGTCCAGCTTCACGTAGTTGAGGTGCTTGGCGCGCGCACGCACCTCCAGCGGATCGTCGGAGGACTCGTCGGCGTAGGCGGCCCAGTCGGGGTGGCGGAACGCCGAGTTGGCGTCCAGGGTGACCTTCGCATCGAGGGCGACGATGCGCCCGTCACCGGTCTTGACCAGGGGGTTCACCTCGACGAGCGTGGCGTCGTTCTCGCGGTACACCTCGCCGAGCAGCACCAGGACGCGGGCGAGCTCTGCCCGGTCGGCCTCGGCGAAGCCCGCCGCGGCGACGATCTCCTCCGCCTTCGCCTGGTCGAGCCCGACCAGCGGGTCCACCTCGGTCCTGGCCAGTGCTTCGGGACGCTCCACCGCGAGGGTTTCGATGTCCATGCCGCCCTCCACCGAGCACATCGCGAGGTAGCTGCGGGTAGAGCGGTCGAGCAGCAGCGAGAAGTAGTACTCCTCCGCGATCTGGGCGCCTTCGGCGATCATCACGGTCTCGACCCGATGGCCCTTGATGTCGAGGCCGAGGATCTCGCCCGCGCGTTCGGCAGCCTCCTCGGGCGATCGCGCCAGCTTGACGCCGCCGGCCTTGCCCCGTCCGCCGGTCTTCACCTGCGCCTTGACGACCACCACGTCGGTGCCGAGTTCCTCGGCGGCCGCCCGGGCCTCCTCCGGCGTTCGGGCCGTGATGCCCCGCAGGACCGGGACGCCGTGCGCCTCGAACAGGTCTCGCGCCTGGTACTCGAACAGATCCACTCCGACTCCGTCCATCGCTCTGACTGACTCACCATCGATGCGGGGCCGAGCCTAGTGCGCGGGTGGTAAGGAACGCATGTGCCCGGCGCCGCAACGGGACGCCCGGACGCG
>PHEV01000227.1 GCA_002843035.1 Actinobacteria bacterium HGW-Actinobacteria-5
GACACCGTCGACGCGGACAACGCGAAGATCACCGAGATCCTCGGTCAACAGTGATCCTCGGCCATCGGGCGCCCGGTCAGGGCGCCCGATGGCCGGGCGTGGCCCGCACCCTGAGAGAAGGTTCGCAATGACGACGGCACCATCGGCGATCGCGCGCGCCGGACGGTCCGCCCCGGGCCAGAAGTCTGCCGCCCGGCAGAAGAGGTCATGGAAGGGCCCGCTCTACGCCCTGCCCAACCTCGTGTTCGTGGTCGGACTGTTCGTCCTGCCCCTGCTGCTCGTGCTGCAGATGTCGGCATCGAAGTGGCCGCTGCTGTCCGGCAACAAGGGCTGGAACTTCCCGCAGAACTACGTCAGGGCCGTCACCCACCGGCTGTTCGCCGACTCGGTGGTCTTCACCCTGAAGTACACCGTGCTGGCGACGGTCCTGCTGATCGGGATCGGGCTGGGCCTGGGCCTGCTGGTCCAGGAGAGCAGCCGCTGGAAGGGATTCCTGCGGACGTCCTTCCTGTTGCCCAGCGCCCTCGGCCTGGCCTCGGCTTCCCTGCTCTTCTACGTGCTGTACTCGCCGATCGCCGGCCCGTTCGCCGACGTGATGCAGCGCCTGGGCATCTCCTTCCTCGGCACTCCGACGACCGCGTTGGTGTCGACAACCTTCCTGATCGTGTGGCGCTACGCAGGCTTCTACATGCTGCTGATGCTGGTCGGCCTGCAGGGCATCCCGGTGGACGTGTTCGAGTCGGCCCGGGTGGACGGAGCCTCCCGCGGGCAGGTCTTCCGCTACATCACCCTTCCGCTGTTGCGGCCCACCCTCGCGCTCACCACGGTGATGTGCGTGACCGGCTCGCTGCTGGCCTTTGAGCAGTTCTACATCCTCACCAAGGGCGGGCCGGACAACTCGACGATCACGGTGGTGCAGCTGATCTACCTGGTCGCCTTCCAGGGCCAGAACGACCTCGGCGTGGCCGGCGCGCTGTCCGTGATCACGCTGCTGGCCCTCGTCCTGATCAATGTCCTGCAACTGCGGGCTTTCAACACCGGGAGGGATGAATGAGCACGCTCACCGACATCCGGGCGAGCACCTCCGGTGCCCGTCGGAGGCGGAGCCCGTTCGCGCAGGCGGCCGTCCGCACCCCGTACTACGTGTTCACCGGCGGGCTGGCCATCCTGTTCCTGTTCCCCCTGGTCTGGACCTCGGTGGCGTCCGTGTCGCCCCGGGCCGGCACCGCCCAGGCGTCCGGCTACGGCTTCGCCAACTACGTCACGCTGGCCAACTACCAGGCCGGCATCTGGGTGTACCTGTTCAACTCGACCTTCGTCTCGCTGCTCACCGTGCTGCTCACCCTGATCGTCACCACACTGGGCGGCTACGCGTTCGCGCGGTTCAGGTTTCCGGGCAAGGACCTGCTTTTCATGGGCACGCTGGCGATCCTGATGGTGCCCTACGCCACCCTGCTGATCCCGCTGTACGTCCTGCTGAACCGCGTGGGCCTGCAGAACTCCCTGGTCGGGGTGGCGCTGGTGCTGACCATGTTCCAGCTGCCGTTCTCGACCTTCATGATGCGGATCTCCTTCGAGGCGGTCCCGCGGGAACTCGACGAGGCCGCGCTCGTCGATGGATGCTCGAGTTTCAGCCTGCTCTGGCGAGTCCTGCTGCCTGCGGTCAAGCCAGGGCTGATCACGGTCGGGTTGTTCGCCTTCCTCGCCGCGTGGAACGACTTCATGGCGCCGCTGATCCTGATCAACGACTCGGACCGGATGACCCTGCCCCTGGCGGTGTCGAACCTGCGGGTGCAGGTGCAGGGGGTCGTCGACTACGGCGCCACCGAGGCCGGCGTGGTGATCCTCGCGCTGCCCTGCACCATCCTCTTCCTCCTCCTCCAACGTCACTACGTGCGCGGCTTCATGTCCGGCGCGCTGAAGGGTTGATCATGCTCACCACCCACGTCCCGGCCGCGCCCGTCGTACCCGGCACGGGCAGGCTGCGTCCGCTCGGCCTCGGCGAGGTCCGGATCACCGGCGGCTTCTGGGCCGAACGGCAGCGGACGAACGCCACGGTCACGTTGCGCCACATCGCGCACTGGCAGACGCGGGAAGGCTGGATCGGGAACTTCGACCTCGCCGCGGCAGGCACGTTGCCGCAGGGACGTCGTGGCCGGGAGTTCTCCGACTCCGAGGTCTACAAGTTCCTCGAAGCGGCGGCCTGGCAGCTGGGCACCGGCCCGGACGAGGAACTGGAGGCGACGTTCCGCGACTTCGTCGCCCGGATCGCGGCCGCCCAGGAGCCGGACGGCTACCTCAACACCAACTTCGGGCGGCCCGGCCAGGTGGCGCGCTGGACGGACCTGGCCTGGGGCCACGAGCTGTACTGCCTGGGGCACCTCTTCCAGGCTGCGGTCGCCCGGGGCCGCACCGACCCGGACGCCGACGACGGCCTGCTCGGGGTGGCGGTGCGCGCGGCGGACCTGGTCTGCGAGGTGTTCGGCGAGGGCGGGATCGAGTCGGTGTGCGGCCACGCCGAGGTCGAGGTCGGACTGGCCGAACTCGGCCGGCTGACCGGCAACGCCCGCTACCTCGACCAGGCGAGGCTGTTCATCGACCGCCGGGGGCACGGCACCTTGCCCGACCAGGAGTGGGGGAGGGCCTACTACCAGGACGACGTGCCGATCCGGGACGCCGAGGTGCTGCGTGGCCACGCGGTACGGGCGAACTACCTGGCGGCCGGGGCGACGGACGTCGCCGTCGAGTTCGGGGACACCGCACTGCTCGATGCGCTGCGGCGCCAGTGGGACCGGACGATCGCCCGGCGCACCTACATCACGGGTGGGCAGGGTTCGCGCCACCAGGACGAGGGGTTCGGCGACGACTGGGAGTTGCCGCCCGACCGCGCCTACGCGGAGACCTGCGCGTCCGTCGCTTCGACGATGTTCAGCTGGCGGCTGCTGCTCGCCACTGCGGAGCCGGCCTACGCCGACCACATCGAGCGGTCCCTGTACAACGTCGTCGCCGCTGCGATCGCCGACACCGGCGACGCCTGGTTCTACACCAACACCCTGCACCGTCGGGACCCGGGCACGGCGCCCGATCCCGACGCAGCCTCGCCCCGGGCCTTCTCGAGCCTGCGCGCGCCGTGGTTCGACGTGTCCTGCTGCCTGCCCAACATCGCCCGCACCCTGGCCAGCCTTCCCGGCGTGCTGGCGACCGTGGATGCGGACGGGCTGCAGCTGCACCAGTACGCGTCCGCCTCGATCTCGACCCGGCTCGAGGACGGCACCGCGATCGAGGTCGACGTCGCCACGGACTACCCGCGCAGCGGGGTGGTGAGGGTCGGCGTCGGCAGCACCGCGGAGCGCCCGTGGACGATGACATTCCGGGTGCCGGAGTGGGCCGGTGCCGGCACCCTCACCTACCGTCCGGCCTCCGGGCCGGAGCGGACCGTCGCCTCGGACGGGCCGACGATCGCGCTGACCGCGCTCTTCGCAGCCGGTGACGTGGTGGAGTTCGTGGTGCCGGTGGTGCCGGTCTTCGTCCGTCCTGACCTCCGCATCGACGCGGTCCGCGGCTGCGTGGCCG
>PHEV01000228.1 GCA_002843035.1 Actinobacteria bacterium HGW-Actinobacteria-5
GCTACGTGCTGGACGAGCCCAGTCACGTGAACCGCCTGGGCCAGTTCGCCGCCGACCCGAGTCTGGACATGCTCGGGGTGGCGGTCACCGCCAGCGACGCGCTCAGCGCGTCGGTGCGGGACGCGGCCGGCGCGGGCGGCAAACCGTTGATGATGTGGCCGATCCGGACGCGCAGCCAACGCTCGCGGGCATTGTCCTACGGCGCGCGGGGGCTGATGACCTCCGACATCCGTACGCTCCCCACGATCCCGCTCTAGCCTCGGCGCAGCCCCAGGATCTCGCCGAGCCGCTGCTGGTACACCTCCGGGGCGTAGCGCGCCACGGCGCTGAGGCGGTCACGAGCCACCTGCTCACACACCGCGGGCCAGTCCTCGATCAGTCCCTGGACCGCCTCCGCGATCGCCGCCGAGTCTCCGGGTTCGACCAGCCGGGCGCTCTCGAAGCCGTCCGAAGCCTCCTTGAGCCCGCTTGTCCTGCTGACCACCAGGGGGCGCTCAGCCAGCATCGCCTCGACAGCGGTGTTGCCGAACGGCTCGTCGACAGTCGAGGGCACCAGCACGATGTCGCTGTCGGCGAAGTACCTCCAGACATCCGGGTCGAAGCCCGCGAACTCGACGCGGTCGCCGAGCCCGAGGCGCTCGACCTGCTCGTGGAGCTGCTCCTCGAACCACTCGTAGCCGTCGAACACCGCTCCGAGCAGGACGAGCGTTGCGGGGACGCCGCTGCGGACCAGGTCGGCCAGAGCATCGACCGCCACCTGGGGGCCCTTGCGCGGGGACAGCCGACCGATGAACAGCAACCTCGGCCCGCCCCCGAGGTCCGCCCGCGGGGCGGCCGGTGCCGTGACAGGACCGGGCACGCCGTTGTACAGGACCGTGGCCCTGCGCTCCAGCCGGGGCCAGGCGGACGCGAGCGTCTCGGTACTGAAGCGGCTGTTCACCAGCAGGCGGTCGGCGAGGGCAAGGGGCGCATAGAGGAGCCGCCGGATGTACCAGGGTTGGCTGGCCTCGGCCTCGTGCACGTGGCAGACCGATGGCACGCCGCAGCTACGCGCCAGTGCCAGCCACAGGGGGATGGTGAGCGTGTTCACCAGCACCAGGCCGATCCCCTCCTTCCGGATCAGCCTGCGGCCACGTCCGACGGCGCCCAGGGTCTGCGCGAGCAGGTGAAGGAAGCCGAGCGGCCGCAGGGCCGCCTTGCGCAGCACCGGAGTCGGGCAGAACCGCACCTCGGCACCGCGCTCCCTGGCGGCGTCGACGAGGGGCCCCGGGCCAGGCAGGGTGAGCACGACGCGCCGTCCGGTCGCGACGAGCCCGCTGATCGACTCCAGCATCACCCGGTCCGAGCCGTAGAGTTCCGCACTCGGATGGGCGACCAGCACGGTGTCGGGTGAGGACTCGGCCTCGTCGCTCCAGCCGGGGCGCCTGCGCCGCCCGCTCCCGCGGGGCGGCACCCTGCCGGCGACCATGTCCTCGCAGAGCTGGAGGTAGTCGCGCGCCACCTGGTCCCAGTCGTAGGCTGCGGCCCGCTGGTGCAGCCGCTCGCCGCGCTCGCGTCGCAGGTCCGGGTCGGATTCGGCCTCTTCCAGGGCGACGGCGACCGACGGGGGGTCGCGGAAGAACCAGCCGGTATCCCCCAACACCTCGCGGCTGAACACGCAGTCGAACGCGATCGTCGCGGTTGCGCCGCCCGCTGCCCGCAGCAGGCTGGGGTTGGTGCCGCCGACCGAGTGGCCGTGGACGTAGGTGGCGGCGTTGGCGTAGAGCTGGTCGAGCAGCTCCTGGTCCCAGACCCCACCGAGCAGCCGAACCCGCTCGTCGGCCGCGTCCCGGATGGCCGCGGAGTACTCGTCGGAGTACGGGGCCGAGCCGACCACCACCAGGGGCAGCCGGCAGCCGCTGGCCACGTAACCCTTCACGATCTCGAGGACGTGGTTCTCGCGCTCGAACCGGGCGACCACCAGGTGGTACCCGTCGATGGCCAGGTCGAGCTCGGCGAGCCGGTCCGAGCCGATGCCGCTGGTGTCGGGCGCCCCGTAGGCGATCAGGCGGCTCTCCACTCCGAACTCCGCCGCGTAGTACTCCGAGATTCCACTCGAGTCGGCGATCACGGCATCGGACCATCGCACAGCCAGCGACTCAGCGATCCGGTAGTAGCGGCGTCCGAGTGGCCCCCACTTGCTGCGCCGCCACTCCAGGCCGTCGACGTTCGTCGCCACGGGAATGCGCCGCGCCCGCAGCACAGGCAGCAGCGGTGCGTTGGCCGCGTTGAAGACGAGCGCGGCATCCGCGGCGCCGAGGACCGGCTGGATCACCGAGAGTGCCGTATGGGACAACGTCTCCAGCGAGCGCTTCGGCAACGCCGGCAGCCACACCAGGCGCATGCCGAGGTGCTCCCGCTGTCGGGGCTGGTCGTCCGCGGACCGGCAGAACACAAGCACCTGGTGGCCCATCGCCACCAGTCGCGAACCGATCTCCTCGACCGCGGTCTCGAAGCCTCCGTACCGGGCAGGCACCCCGCGGGTGCCGATCATTGCGATGCGCATCTGGTTCCCCCCAGGTACTGGTCAGTAGGTCTCTCCATTATCCCAAACCTTGCCTGACGTCCCCGAAAGGGGGACTATGGGGAAAATCAGGGGGAGGTGGCGGTCTTGATCCTGTTCGTCTGTGAGGGGAACGTGTGTCGCTCTGTACTGGCGGCGGCACTCTTCCGGGCTGCCGATCCGCTGCCCGATTCCGGGATTGAGGTCCGCGACGCGGGCATCAACGCTCTGGTCGGCGAGCCGGCCGATCCGATCACCGCAGGCATCGGCCGGCGGCTGGGGGTGGACCTGTCTGCGCATCGCGCCCACCAGGTGACCACAGAGGAGATCGCCGAGGCCAGCCTCATCCTGACCGCGACGAAGGCGATCCGCAGCCAGATCGTCCAGACCTATGCGCCGGCGATCCGCTACAGCTACAGCATCCGCCAGGTCGGGCGCGTCCTCGCCCACTCGGCCCACACCTTCGATCCCGCGGCCTGGGGCCATGTCGAGGCGCTCACCGCGTTCGTCCAGTTCGTGAACCAGGAACGTGGCCCGGTGGGCCGAGGGCCCGGTGCGGACGATGACATCATCGACCCCTACGGTCAGCCGGTTCGGGTTCACGAGATCGCTGCCCAGCAGATCGTCTCGTCGATCGGCCTGCTCTCGGACGCGTTCCAGGGCAGCCGGATCGCGTGGGTGCCTGCGAGCTGATCGGCTCGTTCCCCCGCCCGCACGGCCTCGAGGTGGCCGGGGTGCGCCCGCGCCCCGAACCGCAACACCCAACCACGCGCCGGGGGGCGCCCACCGCGGTGGACGCCCCCCGGCGCGTGGTTGGTCACGGGGTCTTGGCGAGCAGATCGTCGAAGGACGCCACGATCGGGAAGTTGGTCGCGCTACCCGACAGGTAGCTGACCAGGCTCACCCCTGCAGGACCCTGCAAGCTGCTGGTGGAGTCCGTGGTCGACAACTGCCAGTCCGGCTCGGTCTGGGTCGTCTTCCACACCTTCGCCTTGATCGTGGTCGGCGACGCACCGGTCACCT
>PHEV01000229.1 GCA_002843035.1 Actinobacteria bacterium HGW-Actinobacteria-5
AGCAGGCGGAAGATCGGTCCGGGGATGTGCTTGAGCGCGATCATCACGAACCGGAACGTCGGCGGTACCCAGATCAGCGTCTGCCCCTTGCGGGCGGCGTCCACCACCTGCGCAGCCAGGTCCTCCTTGTCGACCGTGAGCGGCGCCTCCTTCACGTGCGCCGACATCCGGGTGCGCACCTGGCCGGGGCGCACCACGAGCACCTTCGGCCCGAAAGGCGCCAGCGCCTCGCCGAGCAGACGGTAGAACCCGTCCAGGCCGGCCTTGGTCGAGCCGTAGACGAAGTTGGAGCGACGCACCTTCTCTCCCGCGACGGTCGACATCGCGATGATCTGGCCATAGCCCTGCGCCTTCATCTTCTGGCCGAGCAGCACGCCGACGCTCACCGCGCCGGAGTAGTTCACCTGAGCGATCTGGACGGCCTTCGCCTGGTCCTGCCAGAGCTCCTCGGCGTCACCGAGCAGGCCGAAGGCGACGATCGCCACGTCGATGTCGGCAAGCTTCCACGCCGCGTCGATCACGCCGGGGTGGGAGGCGAAATCGGTCGCATCGAACTCGAGCACGTCCACGGCCGACGCACCGGCCGCGGTCAGCTCGGCAGCGGCCACCTCGCCCAGCTCGTCTCCGGGCTGGACGCCGAGCACCACCCTGAGCGGCTGCTTGGCGAGGTACTCCTTGACGATGGCCAGCCCGATCTCGGACGTGCCACCCAGCAGCAACACGGCCTGGGGGTTTCCGGTAGCGTCGATCATGGTGCGCGTTTCTCCTAGTCAGACGAGTTCGAGTCGGCGGGCCATGTCCGAGACGAACACGCCGTCAGGATCGATCCGGCGGCGGGTCGCGATCCAGTCGTCGATCCCGGGGTACATGGCGTGGAAGGTGGCAGCCGTGGTGCGGGAGTCCTTGGCCGTGTAGAGCCGGCCGCCGAAGGAGAGGATGCGGGCGTCCAGGCCGTGCAGGAACTCATGCAGCCCCGCCTTGATCGGGAAGTCCACGCACACGTTCCAGCCCGGAATCGGGTAGCTCAGCGGCGCCCGGTTGCCGGGGCCGAACAGCTTGAACACGTTCAGGAACGAGTAATGGCCGGACGCCTGGATGTCGCGGATCAGCTGCTTGAACTCCGCGACGGCCGCCGGCGGCACCACGAACTGGTACTGCAGGAAGCCGTGCGAGCCGTAGGCGCGGTTCCACTCCCCGAACATGTCGAGCGGGTGGTAGAAGCCGGTCAGGTTCTGGATCTTGCCGGTGTAGTTGCCGCTCTTGGCGTACCAGACGGAGCCGAGGGCGCTGAAGGTGAGCTTGTTCGCCAGGCCGTTGGGGAACACGTCCGGAAGGTCGAACAGCGGCTTGGCGTGGAAGCCGAGCGGATCGGCGGCGAGCTTCGGCGCCTTCTCCTTCAACTGGTCGAGCGTGGCCAGCGATCCGCGGGAGAGCGCGGCGCGGCCGAGCTTCGGCGCAGGACTGATCGCGTCGAACCAGGCGCTGGAGTAGTCGTAGTTCGCCTCGGAGCCGTCGGAGTGGACGGCGATGGTCTCGTCCAGGGTCTTGGTGACGATGCCGTCGGCGATGAAGTAGGCGGTCTCGGTGCGGGTCATGTTCAGCACGACCCGCAGGATGATCCCGGTCAGGCCGATGCCGCCGATGGTGGCCCAGAACAGGCTCGCGTCCGGGTCGTCCGCGGAGCCGTCGGGGGTCAGGGTGAGCACCCGCCCGTCCGCGACGAGCAACTGCAGGGACGCGACGTGGTTGCCGAACGAGCCGGCGCTGTGGTGGTTCTTGCCGTGCACGTCACAGCCGATCGCCCCGCCGACGGTGACCTGGCGGGTGCCGGGCAGGACGGGGACCCACAGGCCGTGCGGCAGCGCGGCGCGCATCAGGGCGTCCAGGCTCACGCCGGCGTCCACATCGACGGTGGCAGCAGCGGGGTCGATGGAGTGGATGCGGTTCAGTGCGGTCATGTCGACCACGACACCGCCGGCATTCTGGGCCACGTCGCCGTAGGAGCGACCCAGCCCGCGGGCAACGATGCCGCGCTTCAGGTGGGACGGGGAATCCGCGTTGTGACCGGCCACCGCGGCCACGGCTGCGGCGATCAGTTCGGGGTCCGGAGTGGACAGCACCTGCGCTGTCGTGGCTGCGGTGCGACCCCAGCCGGAGAGGCTGGAGGTGACCGTGGGCAGATCGGTTGCTGGGGTTGTGCTCATCAGCGTTCAGACTACCGGTCGGGAGCTGGGCACTTGGCACTAGCATCGATGAATGAGCGCCAACCAGACCCTCATGGCCGTGTGCGACGCGGCCCTGTTCGACCTCGACGGGGTGCTCACCCCGACCGCAGAGGTGCACATGGCAGCCTGGTCGAGGATGTTCAACGAGTTCCTCGCCGACCGTGGCGATGAGCAGCCCTACACCGATGCCGACTACTTCGCGCACGTGGACGGGAAGCCCCGTTACGACGGGGTGCGCGACTTCCTGGCGTCCCGTGGCATCCAGCTGCCGCTCGGCGAGGTGTCCGATCCACCGGAGGCAGAGACGATCTGCGGGCTCGGCAACCGGAAGAACGGTGCGTTCGCCGCGGTGCTGGCAAGCGACGGCGTCCGGCCCTATCCCGGCTCGGTGCGGTTCCTGGACTACCTGGCCGGCCTGGGCACGCCGGTGGCCGTCGTGTCGTCCTCGGCGAATGCGGACGCGGTGCTGCGCGCAGCCGGCCTGCGCGACCGCTTCGGGGTGCTCGTGGACGGCCTGCTCGCCCGCAGCGAAGGCCTGCCCGGCAAGCCGGCTCCCGACACCTTCGCCTACGCTGCGCGCGCCCTCGGCGTCCCACGGGAACGGTCGGTCGTGTTCGAGGACGCGGTTTCCGGAGTGGCCGCGGGCCGCGCGGGGGCGTTCGGCCTTGTGGTCGGCGTGGACCGCGGCGTCGGCGCGTCCACGCTGCTCGAATCCGGTGCCGACCTGGTCGTGACGGACCTCGCCGAGCTCCTCCCCTGATGTGGTCCGGATTGGGGACGGTTCCTAACTCGGTCCAACCTGAGGTTGGACCGAGTTAGGAACCGTCCCCAATCCGGTCCTGACGCGGAGTGGCTACTCCACCGCAGCGGGACGGGCGTCCCAGAACACGCGGTCCATCACCTGGCGCGCGAGCCGGGCGCCGCGGCGGTAGTCCTCGACGAACAGCGTCGACTCGCCCTTGGCATAGCCGAGGATCTGGGCGACCGACGACAGCTCGCGCGCATCGGTGGGCAGGCTGTCGCTGGCGCGTCCGCGGAGCAGCATGATCGCGTTGCGGATCCGGCTCGCCAGCAGCCAGGCCCCGCGCAGCGCCTCGGCGTCCGCATCATCGAGCAGGCCGGCCAGCACACTGGCGTCGAGCGCCTCCAGCGTCCCGGTCGTACGCAGGCGCGCATCGCCGGCCGCGTGGTGCAACTGCAGCAGCTGGACGACCCACTCCACGTCGGACAGTCCGCCCGGGCCGAGCTTGACGTGCCGGGCCGGGTCGCCACCGCGGGGCAGCCGCTCGGCCTCCATCCGGGCCTTCAGCTTGCGGATCTCGAGCACCTGG
>PHEV01000036.1 GCA_002843035.1 Actinobacteria bacterium HGW-Actinobacteria-5
GGCCGCTTGCGCTAACCCCTTGCGGACACCGGACCCTCCGGCAGCTACTGGTACGCTGGCTTTCAAGACTCGCTCGCTCCGACTTCTCGGGACAACCACCACGTTAGGGCACCGCGAAATCCAAGTCAACATGGTTTCTTGAATTTGCGTCAGTTCGCGCTGCATGGCTTCCTTTGAATGCTCAACGGCTGCATCGGGTGGTCAAGAGGCTATCAACGGTCCAGAATCTTCGCCGGATGGAAGCGCCCGGAGCCGTGTTCAGCATCACTCCAGTTCAAAGGCGCTTTCATGCTAGACTTGTCGAAGTCCACGCCTTAGTGCGGACTCCATACCGTTGTAGCTACCGCGAACTCGGAGACCTAGACATGCCGAGCGAAACACTTGAAGAGTACCTCGAAGCTATCTACAAGTTGGCTGAGCGCGGAGACGCGCGGCCATCTCGGCTGGCTGAAGCAATGGGAGTCTCTGCACCAACCGTCACCTCTGCGCTGAAGCGACTGAAGACCCGCGGACTGGTTACCAGACCAGCCGGCGGCATCGCCCTTACAGCGATGGGTCGCGTTGAGGCGCTCAGTATCATCCGACGCCATCGCCTCGCCGAACGATTCCTGGTCGATGTTCTCGGCATGCCGTGGGAAGACGTACACGAAGAGGCGTGCTTGCTCGAGCACGCGCTCTCTCCCAAAGTGCAGGCTGCGCTCGAGATGTATCTGGAGAACCCGGATGTATGTCCGCACGGCCATCCGATTCCGACTGCGGAAGGTGTGGTCGCGGCACCGACCGGAGAGCCGCTCTGCGGATTCGACACGGGTTCAGAAGTCGAGATAGTCCGAATCGACGAAGAGGACGAGCGCCTGCTCACGTACCTTGCGTCTTTGGGGATGTATCCCGGCACACATGTGAAGGTGTGTGATGTTGCACCATTCCAAGGTCCGCTCATGGTCGAGGTAGGTGGGTCGCGTTACGCACTTGGCCGAGACATCGCCGGCAAGATCGTCGTGGACGCGCCTGTTGGCGCTGCCCGTGGCAAGGGTCGCCGTAAGCTGTGAGCAAGATTTCCATCAGCCCCGGAGACGACCCCGCTGCCACGATAGCCGCTCTGCGTGATGGCGCCCCGGTAGTAGCACTGCTCGGAAATCCGAATGTGGGGAAGTCGAGCCTGTTCAATCGCGTCACCGGCCTTGGTGTCGAGACTGCGCACTACCCGGGCACAACGGTCTCAATGAACCTCGGAGAGACGCTTGCCGGTTCGCGCAGGGCGATCATCGTGGACCTTCCCGGCACATACAGCCTCAGCGATCACGCTGTCGAATCCACTATCACACGCCGCGCGCTCCTGGATCTTCGCCCCGACGTTGCGATTGTCGTGATTGATGCCACGAATCTGGCCCGGAACCTCTACATAGTGCTGCAGGCAATCGATCTTGGATTGCCGCTGGTGGTCGGGTTGAATCTCATCGATGAGGCCGAGCGCGACGGCGTCGTTATCGATGCGCCCGCGCTTGCCGAGAGACTCGGCGTGCCTGTAGTTCCCATAATCGCGAACATCGGCGAGGGCGTCGATGAACTGGTCACCGCCGCGCTCGCGATCGCGGATTCACACCACGCCCCTGAGGCGGGATCGTATGAGTCGCCATTCGAAGATCTTCTGGAGCCGGTCGTTTCGGCGGCCATCGATATAGTTGAGCTGCCTGGCGGACTGTCCGCGCGGGCACTCGCGCTCCTGCTCTTCGAGGGTGCACCGGATCTTCTCGGCGTGTCTGCGGGCATGGGCGCGGTCGTCGGTGCTGCTGCTGAGGCTCGCTCGACAAGCGAGTCGATGTTCGGGGAGCCGCCGCACGTGACGTTGGCGCGGGAGCGACACGGCGTTGCAGGTACGGTCGCCGAGGCTGTCCGGCTGCCCCGCGAGGGCGGCCCGCGCAAGGGTCCACGCGACCTGTGGTCGTTCACGACCTCGCCAGTCACCGGTGTGCCGCTCGTCATCGTCGTGATGGCCTCGGTCTTCGGTTTCTTGTTCATCGTCGGCGATGCGCTCGCCAGCGGTTTCGCGCGTCTCTGGGCGGCGTTCGCTTCTCCGGCCATCGGTACTGTCATCCATGCGGTTGCGGGGAAAGGGATGCTCGCCGAGATCCTCCGTTGGGGATTTGACGCCGGCATTGAAGCGTCTCTTTCAATCGGGCTCCCATACATCCTCACGTTCTACGTGCTGCTCGCGATTCTTGAAGACTCCGGGTACCTGAACTCGCTGGCGTTTCTCACCGACCGCGTGATGCATCGCCTCGGCTTGCATGGCCGAGCGTTGCTGCCACTGGTTGCGGCCGCCGGCTGCAGCGTGCCCGCGATACTTGCCGTGAAGGATTTGCCGACGAAGCGCGAGCGGCTGATCGCTTCTACGCTCATAGCGTTCGTGCCGTGCAGTGCCCGCACCGCCGTCATCCTCGGCGCTGTGGGTCACTACATCGGCTGGCAGCCGGCACTCGGCGTGTTCGCGGTGGTGTTTGCCATCGGAATCGGCACGGGTCTTGGGATGAACAAGATCTTCCCCGGTCACACGGGTGGACTCGTCATGGAGATGTTTCAGTTCAGACGCCCGCGCCTGAGTGGAATCCTGAAAAAGGCGTGGGTGCAGTTCCGCGAGTTCTTGTTCGTAGCGACTCCGATCGTCATCGCCGGAAGCCTCGTGGTGGGCACGCTCTATGAGACCGGCTGGCTCTGGAAGCTTGCCGAGCCGCTCAGTCCGGTCATCGTCGGTTGGCTTGGATTGCCCGCGATTGCCGGGCTCACGCTGCTACTCGGCACGCTCCGAAAAGAGCTCGCGCTTCAGCTGCTCGTCACGATGGCGGTCGTTGCGCTCGGCTCGGGTGCCACTGACCTCACATCGTTCATGACGCCGACGAACCTCTTCGTCTATGCGCTCGTCAATGCACTGGCCGTTCCGTGTGTCTCCACGATCACGGTTCTCGTGCGCCAACACGGGTGGGCGAGAGCGAGCGCGATCGTCGGGTTCACGGTCGCGGTGGCACTGCTGGCCGGTGGCCTGTTTGCGCGGCTGCTGCCGGCTCTCGGCTGGGTATAAGCCGAGACCTGTTCTTCCACTCCAAACTGCATCGTTCATGTCAGAGCTGTCTTGTATACCGAACATACGTTCGATATACTGAACGTGCCGGGCGTGGACCCCTGAATCTCCTTTTCCGCGCCCGGCTCCTCCCTTAGAAGAGAGTCTCCCATGGGCCGCAACAGCGCTATAAAGAGTTTCGATCCAGGAAAGGATACCGGCCAGTCACTCGATTTGTTCAGTGGCCGAGATGCACGCAGACCGGTCATCGTGGAACTGCTTCGAAGCCCCTGGATCGTACGTGGATCACAGGTTGCGGTGGGAACGTCAGGACATGGCGGCAAGCGTCGTGAAGAGGAGATCGAGGTTGTCTGGGATGGCGCGCGGCGAGTGCCGTCGTCATTTCTCATGCATGGAAAACGATATAGCGTCGATGCGCTTGTGCAGACGTGGGCGCTCGAACGCGCATGGTGGGACCCGCGGGCTCGTCTCAGCCGACGATGTTTCCGCGTGCTGGCCCGCGGCGGGCTCTACGACCTCGCCTACGATCGGCTGAGCGGCCGATGGCTCCTCGTCGGCGTCGTCGACTAGCGTGCGATCATGAGCGGTTTCGTGCACCTGCACGTCCATTCACGGTTCAGCTTCATGGACGGTGCTGCTGACCTTGACGCACTCATCGCTCGCGCGGTGGAACTCGGCATGCCGGCACTGGCGCTCACTGATCATCAGGGGCTCTACGGGGCACTCCGCTTCTACCGCAAAGCGCTCAAGGCAGGCATCCGTCCGATCATCGGCGTCGAAGTCGTTGTTAAGACCGCGGGACTCCCCGGCGAAGAAGGTGACTTGCCACCTAAAGAACGACTGGCTATACCGGCACCGGTCGGGTTTGGGCGCGGCGCGGGTCGGGGTTTCCATCTCACGCTGCTCGTGAAAGACATCGCCGGTTACCGCAACCTGTGTGGCCTGCTGTCGCGCGCACATGTGCGCAGCGCCAATGAACCCTCGGTCGTGCCGCTGGCTGACCTTACGCGGCACTCAAAGGGCCTCATCGGACTCTCGGGGTGTCCCAACGGCGAAGCGGGCGCTGCCGTGCTTGCCGGTCTTGGCTGGCGAGCAGAGGAAGCGCTCCGACACCTCGCTCGCTGCTTCGCGCCAGGTGACTTCTACGTGGAGCTCATGCACACCCTCACGCCCGAGAGCGCGCGCTACGTGAGCGGGCTTGCCGCGATCGCCGAACGCCTGCACCTGCCGGTCGTGGCCACCAACAACGTGCACTACGTCGAGCGCCGGGAGTTCCGGCTGCACGACGTGCTTGCGGCTGCCGGTGCGGGCGGCGGACTTCCGGGGCCGTACGGACGACAGAACGCCGAGCTCTGGTTCAAGCCGTCCGGCGATATGCGGCGCCTATTCGCCGACATCCCGCAGGCGTGCGACGCCACGCTCGAGATCGCCGAGCGCTGCGACCTGGATCTCGGCCTGGGCGCGTTCCACTTCCCGGGCGCCGAAGTCGCAACGGGGGAGACGCCGTACTCCACGCTTGCGAAGGCCGCCTGGCAGGGACTTGAGCGCCGCTATCGTCCGGTGACGCCGGCATCCGTCGCACGTCTCCAGCACGAGCTCTCAGTCATCCAGGACCTCGGCTTCTCGGAGTACTTCCTGGTGGTGAAGGACATCGTGGACTTCGCGCGGTCGCGCGGCATCCGCTACAGCGGACGGGGGAGCGCCGGCGACAGCATCGTCACGTATCTCCTCGGCATAACGGACGCGGACCCCATCCGGCACGATCTGCTCTTCGAGCGCTTCCTCAACCCGGAGCGTCGCCAGATGCCCGACATCGACGTGGACTTCGATTCGCGCCGCCGAGACGAGGTCATCGAGTACATCTACCGCCGCTTCGGAAGCGAGCACGTGGCGATGGTCGCCACCGTGCAGACGATGAGCGCCAGAAGCGCGATCCGCACCGTGGCGCGTGCGTTCAACCTGCCTATCGACGAGGTGAACTCACTCTCGCGCCACCTCCCGTGGGTGAGCGCACACCGACTGCGCGAGGTGCTCGACACATACCCCGAGTGCGCGAGCCACCCGCTTAAAGACACCGCGCGCTACGGCCTCATCACCGAGCTTGCCGAGGAACTCTCGGGCTGCCCGATGCACCTGGGGACGCACCTCGGCGGCTTCATCATCACGCGTGAGCCGATCTCGTCGTGGATGCCGCTCCAGTGGGCGGCAAAGGGCACGGTGGTCTCTCAGTACGACAAGGACGACATCGAGATGCTCGGCCTGGTGAAGATGGACATCCTGGGACTGAGGATGCACTCGGCGATCAGCGATACGGTCGATCTTGCCCGCGCACGCGTGGGCGCCGATGCCGTGCCGGAGCCATTCGAGCTCACGCAGGACGACCCGGCGGTCTACGAGCTTATCGCCTCGGCGGACACGGTGGGGATGTTCCAGCTGGAGTCGAGCGGCCAGCGCAACCTGGCGATGCGCCTCAAGGAGCGCACCTTCGAAGACATCATCGCCGCGATCTCGCTCTTCCGCCCCGGCCCGCTCGAGGCCGAGATGATCACGCCGTTCATCCGTCGCCGTCACGGCATCGAGCCGGTGACCGTGCCGCATCCCGCCATGGGAGAGATCCTGCGCGACAGCTACGGCGTCATCTTGTACCAGGAGCAGGTGCTTCGCGTGGCGGCCGCGATCGCCGGCTTCTCCCTTGCCGAGGCGGACACGTTGCGCCGCGCGATGACCAAGGGTCGCTCCCGTGAGGAGATGGAGAAAATCCATGGCCACTTCGTCGAGCGCGCGGTGGCCCTCGGCGTCGATCGCGAGGCTGCCGAGGAAGCGTTCCGGCAGCTGCAGGGATTCGCGGCGTACGGTTTCTGCAAGGCGCACGCGGCGTGCTTCGCAGTGGTCTCGTACGCGAGCGCGTGGCTCAAGCGCTACTACCCGGCCGAGTTCGCCGCCTCGATCCTCAACAACGAGCCGATGGGCTTCTACACGCCACGCCTCGTGGTGAACGACGCGCGCCGGCACAAGATCGCCATCCTGCCGCCGCACGTGAACGCCTCGCGCGGTCTGTACACGGTCGAGGATGACGGCCGCGCCATCCGCGTGGGATTCCGCGACGTGCACGAGATGACACAGCGCCTGCTCGGTACGATCGAGCGTGAACAGGATGTGCGGCCCTTCCGGGATCTTGCGGACTTCCTGCGCCGTACACGCGCCGAGGTACCCGCCGCCGAGAGTCTCATCCGTGTGGGAGCGCTCGACGGCCTCGGCTCGACAGACGTCGGGCGTCCGCCCACCCGCGACGAGCTTCTTGCGCTGCTGCCCGAGATGAAAGCCGTCATCGCACGCGAGGGCGTGGCGGGCGACGATGTGCTCGTGCTCGCACCCGCCAAAGCGCGCACGCCCGAAGATCCCACGCACATCTCCGGGTGGTCGCGTGCACGGCGGCTCTCGGCGGAGCTTGAGATCGTGGGGCTCTCGCTGGAGTGCCACCCCCTCGCGCTTGCGCGCGCGGACCTGGAACGCCGGGGTGTTACCTGGGCGCGTGACCTGCCGAAGCTCGAGGATCGCACCCGCGTACGCGTGGCAGGCGTCCGTGAGCGCGCACAGACGCCGCGGACGCGCTCGGGTAAGCGCACGTGCTTCCTCACGCTCGAGGACCCCACGGGGCTTCTCGACGTCGTGGTGTTCGAGGATGCGCTCAACCGGGCGGGGGAGACGATCGTGAAGCACCGCGCGTACGTGATCGATGGCGTGCTACAGAACAACCACGAGCGTGGCATCGCGATCATCGCCGACCGGGTTGAACCCTACGTGGTGCGTACCGCGGGCGGTACTCCGGTGCGCATGCGACGCGGTGTGCCGAGCGGCCCGATGGGGCCGTCTCTCGGCGGAGCTGGTGCGCCGGAGGAGGAGTCGTGGGCGGCAGCAGAAACGGCCACGGTCTACGACGGGTGAGTGTCGGGATCCGGTCGCTCCGGCATCGCCGCTAACCCACGCTGAATCGCACTATCCCCGAAGCGCTTCTTCACGGCGTCGAGTCCCTCAGCCAGGGCCTTGCGCTGCGGACGCAAGTCGACCTGATCTCCCTCGGCAAACAAGTCTAGCTGTACCGCCGACTCCTCAAAGCCGCTGGTTCCGAAGCCGAGGAGACGCAGCCCCGCCCCGGGCGTCCACGCCGAGCGCAACAGCGCGACTGCCACGGGCAGCATCTCGTCCTCAAGGTCCGTCGCGACCTCGATGGTCCGCTGGATCGTCGGTGTCGTGAAGTCCGAGTACCGCAGTTTGACTGTGAGCGTGCGCGCGGCAAGTCCGTCCTTGCGCAGACGTCCGGCGACCTTGGTCACGAGCGCCGACAAGGCGCGCTCCACCTCTTCCCGTTCTCGCACATCGACTGAAAACGTGTGCTCGTTTGAAACCGACTTGGGGTCGCGGTCGTAGTGAACAGGCCGGGAGTCGATGCCCCGGGCACGCGCCGTGAGGTCCGGTCCGAACCTGCCGAGAACCTGCCGTGCCGAGGTGTCGTCCATGGCCGCAAGGTCACTCAGACGCTTGATGCCTAGCTTGGCGAGCCGGTCCCCGGTGCTCTTGCCGACGCCCGGCAACACACCCACACGCAGGGGGGCAAGGAAGCCAGCTTCGTCCCCTGGCCAGACGACTGTGATCCCATGCGGTTTCTCGTGATCCGAGGCGATCTTCGCAACCGTCTTGCACGACGCGACACCGATCGAACACGAGACTCCCAGCAGATCCACCTCGGCTTGAATGCGCCTCGCGATGCTTACGGGATGCTCACCTGTGGCCCCGGGAGTCACGTCCAAGTACGCCTCGTCGATCGAGGTCGGCTCCACGTCGGGCGTGATCGTCTCAAGGATGTCACGCACCTTGCGCGACATCTCGCCGTAGCGTCCGAAGTGAGAGGTGACCCAGATGGCGTCCGGACACAGCCGTGTGGCCTGCGAGGACGGCATCGCCGAATGAACACCGAAGACCCGCGCTTCGTATGAGCAGGTGGAGACAACGCCCCTGCGGGTCGGGTCACCGCCGACGATCACCGGTTTCCCGCGCAACTCCGGGTGGTCCAGCTGCTCAACGGACGCAAAGAATGCGTCCATGTCCATATGGATCACGGCGCGTCCGGTCCACGCTCTGTTTGTCGTTTGCGTCATACTCACAGTGTAGTGTCTACCAACGACACCGACCATATGTTCGATTGAGAAGGAGCAACCCGTGCTCATCGGTGCACACGTCGGCGTCAGCGCCGGATACCCAGAGTCGGTCGATTATGCCGAGGGCGTCGGCTGCGAGGCGATCCAGGTTTTCGCGAAGTCGCCGCAGCAGTGGCGCGCGAAGTCCATCACTCCCGAGATCGCAACAGCATTCCGTGAGCGACGAGAGCGTTCCGCAGTGAAGTTCGCGTGCACGCATACGGCGTACCTCATCAACCTCGGCTCTGAAGATGACGCTCTGTGGGAGAAGTCATGGCAGGCGCTTGCCGATGAGCTCACACGCGCCGTGCTCCTCGGCGTGGAAGCGACCGTGACACACACCGGCACCAACCGCAGCCGGGACCTCGAGCTTGGAGCCCGTCGAATCGCCGATGGTATCAACCTGGCCTTTGAAGCGGCGCCTGAAGGCGTGCTCTTGCTGGAGAACACTGCGGGAGCCGGCACCACGTACGGTACGGGTCCAGAGGAACTCGGGGCGGTTCTCGGCATGCTCGACGCACGCTGGAAGGAGCGACTTGGCATCTGTCTCGACAGTTGCCACGCACATGCCGCGGGTTGGGACTTCTCAACGCCGGCGGGCTGGAGTGAGTTCACTCGGGGACTGGAGTCGTGTTGCGGCAGCGGTCGGATCCAGGTGGTTCACGCCAACGACTGCAAGTTCGGAGTCGGGGAGCGCAAGGATCGTCACGAGTGGGTCGGAGACGGCACCATCGGTACACCCGGATTCGCCGCGATGTTCGCCGAGACACGTCTTGCAGGTGCAGCCGCGATCGTCGAGATGTCTGGCGAGGTTCCCGAGAAGGACGAGACGAACGTCAGCCGACTGAAGGCGCTGCGTGCAACTTCCGAGGCACGCGGGTAGCACGTCGGGCTGCGGTTGCCACATGGGCGTTGAAGCTCTCTGCGTCTCCCTTGTACGGAACCTCGAGGGGCATGTGCTGTCGCCTATACGTCTCGATGATGAAGACGTCTCGGAGCTCGCGAGGTGAAATATCCATGGGATCCTCGGCAATGCGTGTCTCCGAATACGTGCGAGCGACGGCTCGCTCAAGAGCCACCTTGAACTCGCTTCCGGCGACATCTGCTCTCTCAGACCTCAGAACAGAACCCAGCCGCCCGTGCCTGACGAGGAGTATGACGATCTCGTCCCCTCTGCCCTCGATGATCGCGACACCCAACTCAGACGCCGCGAATCTAACCACTTCGAGTGAAGACAGCGTTCGGTCGAGCGCACGTACCGCATCACGATGTAGAATCGCTTCTTCATAATGCAAGTCTGCCGCCGCGCGCTCCCTCAGCGCCTGAAGAGCTGCGCGGAACCGTGGACCGCCGCCGTTGAAGACGGCAAGCGCAGCCTCAACACGACGCGCGTACTCGTCGGCGGTGATGCCGCCTTCGCACGGCCGGGGACACCGCCCGGCCTCTCCTTCGGCGCAAGCGACCGCGTCTTTTCCAAAACGCCGAGCACATCTGCGTAAGCCGTAGCGGCTACGAAGCGCCTCCACGAGCGTCTCTGCGGCCCAGTTATTCGTGAGTGGGCCGATGATCGTTCCAGAGCGCAAACGACGATTTGTGGTAGTGAGCGCGGGAAACTGTGCAGAACCGCCGAGACGGATGAACACCTGCGAGCGCCCGCGTTGCTGATCTCTGTTGAACTTTGGCTGATACCTGGCCACGAGCCTACTTTCGACCAACAGGGCATCGAGGTCTGACGCACAGGGGAAGTGGTCGACAGATGCCGCCTCCGAAGCAGGGTGTGGTCGATCGAGGTCGGAAGGTCCGTAGAAGTACCCACGAACACGACTGCGCAGGCTCTTCGCCCGGCCGATATAGATGACTTCATTCTCAGCGTTCCTGAACAAGAACACACCGGGGGCGTCGGGAAGGTGCGTGGCAATCACCAACTTGCTCGCCAGCATGCCCTGCCGTGCCTGACCACAGAAACGGGCCACGTCCTCTGCCGTCTCCATACCGCGGTCTGTGAGTTCCGGCAACATCTTCTGCAGTATCTGAGCGGTAGCAAGAGCGTCCGCCGATGCTCGATGGTTAGGAACTGCGTCAACATCGTAGAAGGCCGACAGCACTCGCAGGTTGTGCCGATCAAGCTCCGGATGCAGCCGTCGAGCCAGTGTGAGCGTATCGAGCACAGGACGCTTGAATGACGTACCCCATGCGCGCTCGGCCTCGAAGTCAAGGAAGCCCATGTCGAAGCGGTGGTTGTGCGCGACCAAGACAGCATCGCCGACAAAGTCGCGCAATCTGTGCATCACTGTTGCAACATCAGGGGCGTCGGCGACCATAGCATCGTCAATCCCGGTCAGATGCTGAATCGCCGGGGGGATAGCCTCATCAGGCCGAACGAGAGTCTCGAAACAGTCGACGATGACGCCGGCGTGAACAAGCGCGGCACCGATCTCGATGATGCCGCTGCTGCCAGGACGGCAGCCAGTGGTCTCAATATCGACGGCAACGAAGGCGCCGTCGGTAAGCGAAGTGGCACCAAGCATTGGGTGCAAGCGCCTCTCATTAAGGCAATTCGGTACAAACGCCGATGAACAGAATCGTACCACACGGCCGATTGACGACTGCTCTGTGTTGCCCGTCACCGCACATGGCCTTAGCATGGGGCATATACGATATAGTCGCCTGCGGAGTCTGGCGTTGGACAAGGAGAAATCATGGCGTTCTTTGTGATCGGTCGCGGACGCACAGACGGGACCCTTCGTCTGCTCGACGCGGAGGTTCACGGGACCCGCGAAGAAGCTGCGCGCGCAGTGCAAACGCTCGCAATCGCCGGAGCTGTCTCGGTCGACGATGTTGATGTCTACATCGCAGATCTGGGCACGGCCTCCTCGGTGGTCGTTGTTGGCGTGCCCGCGCAGGCTGAGCCAAGTGCTGCCGGAGTCTGGGAGGCACCTGCCGCCGCTATCGTCCATGACATGCCGGCTCCGGACGTTGGAGACGTCATGTTGGCCGACGCGCTACAGCGCGCTGCAACCAGACTGGAATCTGAGGGCATAGTCGCACCGGAATCGGTTGGCTTTGACATCTCTTCCGAGACCGTCGAGGAGCGAGCTGACGTTTCTGAGCCTGAGACCGAACCGGAAGCGGCGTCCGTCTTTGAGCCTGAACCGGAACTCGAGCCGGAAGTCCAACCGGTAGCGGCACTGGAACCCGAGCCCGAACCCGAAATCGAACCGGAACCGGTGTTCGAATCAGAGCCCGAACCTGAGATCGAACCCGAGCCAGCGCTTGAGCCGGTGTCCGAATCTGAGTCGAATCTCTCGGCGGTCATCGCTTCATTGGGCTCGCTGAACACCGAGCAGGTCGTCAGCGAACCTGCGGTCGCCGAGTCATTTGAGCCTGAGGCAGCGGCGAGCGAGGACTGGCCATGGCTCAACGTAGGCGAAGTACCGTCAGATATGACTGAGGCGGAGCCCGATGAGGAGCTGGAGTCCACACCTGAGTCGTCGGATGAGCCCGTTGTGTCCATCTTCAGCGAGCCTGATGAGTTCGTTTCTGCCGCACAATTCGAGGACGCCGTCGCGGAAGCCACGGACGAGCCCGCCGAGTTGCCGACGCCGGTCATCGAAGAGGTCCCGGCCCCTGCGATCGAAGAACCCGTCGAGAGCGTGGCCCCTGAGGTCGCTCCGCTTCCTGAGGTGGCCGAGCCAGCCTCGGCATATGCACCCGCCGGCGACCTGTCGCTAGAAGCGTACACCTGTGCAGACTGCATCTACTCCA
This sequence comes from Actinobacteria bacterium HGW-Actinobacteria-5, assembly GCA_002843035.1. Taxonomy (GTDB): domain Bacteria; phylum Actinomycetota; class Actinomycetes; order Propionibacteriales; family Propionibacteriaceae; genus Propionicimonas. Next base: position 12,037 of record PHEV01000036.1, read on the forward strand.
ACACCTGCCCAAAGGTGAATGAGACCGCGCCCGCAGAGTGTGGCGCGTTCCAGTGGAAAGCCGTCTAACCACAAAATATTGGTGACACAGAGAGCCTGCCTACCATATAGTGTAGGCAGGCTCTTTCCATCTCTAGAGGGGCGACGGTGTCCATCGAACGCCATACATTCCCCTTCAGCGCAATCGTGGGGCAGGACATTCTCAAGACTGCGCTGCTGATCAATGCAGTCGATCCAAGGGTCGGCGGCGTTCTCATCCGCGGGCACAAGGGGACTGCCAAGTCGACCGCAGTTCGAGCCCTCGCGGACATCCTCCCGGAGGTCAACGTAGTCGACGGTTGCATCTATGGCTGCGATCCCAACGACTCGCGCTCACTGTGTTCGGACTGTTCCGAAAAGAGCTCACTCTCTCTCACACGCCGGCGCCCCCGAATGGTGGACCTTCCTATCTCGGCTACCGAGGACCGGCTTGTCGGCACGCTCGATTTAGAGCACGCGCTCAAGAGCGGTGAGCGTCGCTACGAGCCCGGCCTTCTGGCCGAGGCAAACCGTGGCGTCTTGTACGTTGATGAGGTGAACCTTCTCGAGGACCACCTCGTGGACGCGCTGCTGGATTCGGCCGCCAGTGGTGTCAACGTCGTTGAGCGCGAAGGCGTGCGTCATGTGCATCCCGCCCGCTTCATCCTCGTAGGAACAATGAATCCCGAGGAGGGGGAACTCCGTCCGCAGCTGCTCGACCGTTTTGGACTTTGCGTTGATATCGAAGGCATCGCAGACCCGAACGAGCGCGTTGAGGTCATGCGCCGCAGGCGTGCGTTCGAGGATGACCCTGACGGCTTCGCGCGAAGGTGGAGTGCAGACGGCAAGGCGCTCGTACGCAGCATCGAGAAAGCTCAACGACTTCTCCCCGATGTCGAACTTGATGACGACCTGTTGTTCCTCATCGCGTCCGTGTGTGGATCAATCGGAGTCGACGGGCATCGGGCTGACCTCGTCATGGCACGCGCGGCCGCTGCGTTTGCGCTGCTCGACGGCCGAAGGGAAGTCACGGCAGCCCACGTACGTGCCGTTGCGCCGATGGTACTGGCACATCGCATGCGTCGCACGCCCTTCGACGAGGAGAGTTATTCGGAGGATCGACTCCAAAGCGCGCTTGCCTCGGCAGGCGCTGGCCCTGACGACAGTGAGGCCGACGCATCTCCCGGAGCGCAGGATGGCAAGGGAGACGGAGACGTAGCTGCTCTCGGCGTTCGGCTTGCAGTCGATCAGGCTGGCTCTACCGATGCACCCGATGATGTTTCAACGCGACTCTCACTTGAGATTGACCGCGTTCGACGCTCGTATGGGGGCAAGCGCCAGGAGACGACATCAAATGACCGCTCAGGGCATTACGTGCGCTCTGAGCCCCTACGTCCGGGCACTCAGCCCGACATCGCGTTTGATGCGACCATACGCGCCGCCGCTCCGTTCCAGTCATCGCGTGAAAGCGACCTCGCCATCGCACTCGAGCCGTCGGACCTCAGGAACAAGGTGCGTCGTCGTCGCGTTGGTGCCTCGATCGTGTTCTGCGTTGATGCAAGCGGATCGATGGGCGCATCCAACCGCATGGATGCCGCAAAGTGCGCTGTGCTTGAGCTACTCGTTGATGCGTATCAGCGTCGTGACCGCGTGGGGCTCGTCGCCTTCCGTGGTGAGAGTGCCGAGGTCGTACTTGCACCAACCGCAAGCGTTGAACTTGCTCAGCTCAAGCTCCGCGCGCTTCCAACCGGTGGTGCGACGCCACTCGCACATGGACTCGTCTCGGCATTGCAGCTGCTTGAGACCGAAACGCGACGCAACGACGACGTGATTCCATGGCTGGTGCTTGTCACCGATGGCCGAGGAAACGTGGGCATCAACGGCGGGTTGGGCAGTGAGGATGCGATCACCGCAGCAGCGCGCATTCGTGAGGCGCGCATCAACACGATCGTCATCGATACGACTGGTGTTCCCGGAGGCGGCTCTGCTGCCCGTGACATCGCGAGAACAGCAGGGGCCGAGTACGTTCGCCTCGCGACCCTCGATGCGCCGACGCTCACTCAGACAGTCCGGGAGCGCGTGCAGAGCGCGTAGTGGTGGAGTGGGCCTGTAAGCCGGATTTTGTCGAGGACGACCATCTATCTGGGATCACCGTCACCGATGACCTCACGCGGGCATACCCGAACGTCGGCCGGGCCAGCCTTAATCGCTCCTATTTGCCCTTGCTCCGGGTGGGGTTTGCCAAGCCGCCACGTTGCCGTGACGCTGGTGCGCTCTTACCGCACCTTTTCAGCTTTTCTCCCGCCGTGAGGCGGGGGAGTTTCCTTTTCTGTGGCACTTTCCGTCGCGTCACCGCGCCCTGCCGTTAGCAGGCACCCTGCCCATCGGAGTCCGGACTTTCCTCACGTCCTTGCGAACGCGCGGCCGTCCGGCCCACTCCACCGGGGACATTGTAGCAGCATGACGCCCGGAGCCGGGTACCGGCAGGCGGACGCGAATCGGCGAGCCTCCAAGCCGATCAGGCTTTAGCCTTCGCCTGCACCCTCGCCCAAGAATCCTTAAGCGTGAGCGTCCGGTTGAATACGGGCGCACCACTCGTGGAATCCGGATCGACACAGAAGTAGCCGAGTCGCTCGAACTGCACAGTCTCGCCGATCGTCGGGTCTGCAAGAACAGGTTCAACGAGGCACCCGCTCAGCACTGTTTCCGAATCAGGATTCAGATCCTCGAACAAGTCGCGTCCGTCGGACCCCGGGAACGGGCTGGCGAAGAGATGGTCGTAGAGCCGGACCTCAGCGGGCACCGCATGAGCAGCAGAGAGCCAGTGCAACGTCGCCTTCGGCCTGCGGTCGTCTGGTGCGGCGCCGCCGCGTGTGGCGGGATCGTAGGTGCAGCGCAGCTCGGTCACGTTACCCTCGGCATCCTTCACGACCTCGTTACAGGTGACGAAGTACGCCGAGCGAAGTCGAACCTCTCGACCGGGGGAGAGTCGGAAGAACTTCTTGGGCGGATCCTCCATAAAGTCGTCTCGTTCGATCCACAGCTCGCGGGAGAAAGGAACTTTCCGAGTACCAGCGGACGGGTCCTCCGGATTGTTCGTGACGTCCATTTCCTCGACAGTTCCCTCAGGGTAGTTCTCTATGACGACTTTGAGGGGGTTCAAGACCGCGAACCGCCGCAACGCATCTCTGTTGAGCACATTTCGAACCGCATGCTCGAGCATCTCGATCTCAACGACGCTGTCAGCGCGGGCGACACCGATCATCCCCGCAAACTCACGCACGCCTTCAGCGGGAAAGCCGCGACGCTGGATGCCAGTGAGGGTGGGCATGCGCGGATCGTCCCAGCCATGCACATGACCGTCCTTCACGAGACGGAGCAGCACACGCTTGGAAAGCACGGTATGCGTGAGATTGAGCCGCGCGAACTCGTACTGATGCGGCGTTGAGGGAACCGGTAGGTTCTCGATGAACCAGTCGTAGAGCGGACGGTGATCTTGGAACTCCAGGGTACAGATCGAGTGCGTGATGCCCTCGATCGCATCGGACTGGCCGTGGGCGAAGTCATACGAAGGGTAGATGCACCACGCGTCACCCGTACGCGGATGTGCGGTGTGCAAGATGCGGTAGATGACCGGATCGCGAAAGTTGATATTCCCCGAAGCCATGTCGATCTTGGCGCGCAGGACACGCGCGCCATTCGGGAACTCGCCTGCGCGCATACGCGTGAACAAGTCGAGGTTCTCTTCGGCCGATCGGTCGCGCCACGGACTAGCCTTGCCTGGCTCAGTGAGCGTGCCGCGGTGCTCACGAATCTCCTCGGCAGAAAGGTCGTCGACGTACGCTTTGCCTTCGCGTATGAGGTGGACCGCCCACTCGTAGAGCTGCTCGAAGTTGTCGCTCGCGTAGAAGAGGTACTCGCCCCAGTCGAATCCGAGCCAACGAACGTCGGCCTCGATGGCATCGATATACTCCTGCTCTTCTTTCACAGGATTGGTGTCATCGAACCTGAGGTGGCACCGGCCCGAGAAATCTGCAGCGATACCGAAGTTCAGGCAGATAGACTTCGCGTGACCGATGTGGAGGTAACCGTTGGGCTCCGGGGGGAAGCGCGTGACGACTCCGCTGATCCGACCTTCACGCAGGTCGGCACCAACGATATCGCGGACGAAATCGCTCTTCTCGGATGGTGATGTGTTTTGTGTGTCCATGGTCGCCGAGGATAGCACACCGTGTGCCCGAATGTGGACCGCCGGGGCTGCCGACAATCAGAACAGCAACGGCCCCACCGGCGCGAGTATTTCTACTCGCAGGTGAGGCCGTGTAGTTCGCTGGTAGCCCGTACGGGATTCGAACCCGTGATCTCCGCCTTGAGAGGGCGGTGTCCTAACCGCTAGACGAACGGGCCAAGCTTGGCTGGGGTGCTAGGGCTCGAACCTAGACTCTTCGGAACCAGAATCCGACGTGTTGCCAATTACACCACACCCCAGTATGCGCATGCGCTGTCTGGGCGCGAGTAGGTATGCTACCTGCGGCTCAGGAGCGTGTCAACCCGATTCGCTCAGTCTGTCGAAAGTGGTCGTGCGGCAGCGATTCTCAGAAGCGTTCGCTCGCGTCCGAGAAGCTCGAGCGACTCGAAGAGCGGGGGACTGACCGTGGTGCCGGTGACCGCGACGCGGATGGCCTGGAACACGACCTTCGGCTTGATACCCACACGCTCGGGCACTTCACGAAGTGCGGCCTCGATGGTTTCGGTGTCGAAGCTCGCTAGCCCTGCAAGGGCGTCTCGGCAGGCGTCGAGTGCAACCCCTGCGCCTTCCTTCTGGAGAACCTTGGCGCGCGCAGAGTCGTCAATCTCTACCGTCTCCGAGAAGAGGAATGCAACCATTGGCGCCAGCTCATCAAGTCGCTTTATCCGCTCGGAAACAAGCGGCACGAGCTTCAGCAGCCACTCACGGCGTGCGATGGCCTCGTCTGCCGTAAGAAGACCGGCGGACGCTAGCCACGGGTTCATGCGATCAACGAGCTCATCGGCAGACATCTCGCGGATATATGCGCCATTCATCCAGTCGAGCTTCTCATCATCGAAGATGGCGGGGTTCTTTGACACGCGATCGAGCGAGAAGTTCTCGGCCAGGGTCTCGCGCGATATCACGGTAGTCTCGCCATCAAGCGACCAGCCGAGAAGCGCGAGGTAGTTCATGACGGCTTCGGGGAGGTATCCCAAATCCCGGTACGCTTCCACGGATGTGGCGCCGTGACGCTTAGACAGACGCTTCCCATCCGCACCGAGGATCATCGACAGGTGCGCGAAGGTGGGGACGGGCACGCCGAGAGCCTCATATATGAGGATCTGCTTGGGTGTGTTTGAGAGGTGATCGTCGCCTCGGACCACATGGGTGATAGCCATAGTCGCGTCATCGATGGTAACTGCGAAGTTGTACGTAGCGGTGCCGTCCGTGCGCACCAGAACGAGGTCATCGACAGCATCGACGGGGAACGTCACCTCACCACGTACGGCATCCGAGAACGCGATGTCGCCGCGGCCATCAGGCACCTTCAGGCGCCACACATGCGGCTCACCGGCAGCTACGCGTGCGGCGGCAGCGTCCGCGTCGAGCGAGCGACACGTACGGTCGTAGCCCGCAAACCCTCCCTTGGCGCGACCTGCCTCACGCTTCGCATCCAGTTCAGCCGGCGTACAGAAGCAGGGATACGTCCCACCAGCCGCCTTGAGACCCTCGAGCGCCTCGGCGTAGCTCTCGGCGCGCTCGGTCTGGAAATACGGCCCGTACTTGCCGCCAACACCGGGGCCTTCGTCGAAGTCCAGGCCGAGCCACTCCATAGCGCGCAGAATCGCCTGCGTGTTCTCCTCGGTGGAGCGCTCCGGGTCTGTATCCTCGATGCGCAGTACAAAGGTACCGCCATGACGACGGGCGAATGCCCAGTTATATATGGCAGTGCGGGCGCCCCCGATGTGGAGGTTGCCAGTAGGACTTGGCGCGAATCGTACGCGGACGTTCTCAGACACGGGATTCCTTTCGGGAGTTTCAGTCGACAACGTGATCATGGCACTCGCCTTCGCAGACCTCTGCGCGACGGAGGAGATACCAGGTCAGGCCGATGGCCACTATCAGGATAGCCAGGGCAATCGCCTTCATGAGAACGTACGTGGCGTCGCCACCCGACTCGAAGATCACAAGCTTTCTAACGACGGCAACAAGACCGGCTTCCATGACCGTGGCGATCACGTTCTTACGCTTCATATACGCAAGCGCGATGTTGAACAGTTCGATGACGATGAACACGACCAGCACCGAGTCGAGCACGCGCAGAATCGAGTCCGGCGTTAGGTACCCCTTCAGGGACACGGCGTTGAACATCTCGACGACAAGATCCACAGCGCCGAGAGCAGCGATGATCACCAGCAACATCGCGATAGCGCGTTCCAGTGTGAGCACGGCAGAGTGCATGAACTTGTTGAGCACGGCTTACCTCCTATTTGTGACAACACACGCACATCATAGCAGCCGCGCGCGAAGCGCCCTGTGCGATTCAATCCTTGTGTGAGCGTCAAGTGGCATGCTATTCTCACCTCACTCATCACGAGGCGGCTACGCGAAAGTGGAGCTGCAGAGGGCCCAGGGACCGCACCCGATTAAGCCCCGGCAACCGAAGTCTAAAACGACTCACGGTGCCACGTTGCGGCAGGCGAATATGCCTGGCAGATGAGGGAAGATCGGCGTCTTTGCGCCTACCGTCCCTTGTCTCGAACCGGCAAGGGGCTTTTTGTTTGCCCGCCGGGTTTGTGACGGCGTGCGGGTCACCGAGACCCGCCATAGTAAGGAGGACATATGTCCCGCGAGTACGTGTTCACGTCGGAGTCGGTCACCGAAGGCCACCCGGACAAGATGTGTGACCAGATATCTGATGCGGTACTCGACGCCATTCTTGCGCGCGAGGCCGAGCTCGAGGCGGAAGGGTACGTGACTGACAAAGGGGTCAAGGCCTCACTTGAGAACGTCCGCGTCGCCTGTGAGACCATGACCACGACCGGCCTCATCGTCGTCGCCGGTGAGATCCGCACCCGGGCGTACGTCGATATCCCCACGATCGTGCGCGAAACGGTCAAGGAGATCGGCTACACCCGCGCCAAGTACGGATTCGACTACGAGACCTGTGGTGTGCTCACTGCGATCCACGAGCAGAGTGCCGACATCGCGATGGGCGTCGACGAAGCCATCGAGACCAAGCGCGGCGAGACCGACCCGCTCGACCTCATTGGTGCCGGCGACCAGGGCATGATGTTCGGTTACGCGTGCAATGAGACCACCCAGCTCATGCCGATGCCTATCTACCTCGCACATCGTCTCTCGGAGCGTCTGACCGCTGTTCGCAAGGGCGAAGTGCTCAACTACCTGCGCCCCGACGGCAAGACGCAGGTGACTGTCCGCTATGTGGATGGCAAGCCTGTCGCGGTCGACAAGATTCTCATCTCGAGCCAGCACGCCGAGGGCGTCGACATCGAGAGGCTCATGCGACCGGACTTCATCGAGCACATCATCGAACCGGTCATGTCCGCCGAGGGCATCGATTGGCAGGGCGCTGAGGTCTACATCAACCCGACCGGTCGCTTCGTCATCGGTGGCCCTATGGGTGACTCCGGACTCACCGGTCGCAAGATCATCGTCGACACGTACGGCGGCATGGGTCGCCACGGTGGCGGCGCCTTCTCGGGCAAGGACTGCACGAAGGTGGACCGCTCGGCTGCGTACGCCGCGCGTTGGGTCGCCAAAAACGTCGTGGCTGCGGGACTTGCCGACCGCTGTGAGCTTGAGCTTGCATACGCCATCGGCGTGGCACACCCGCTCTCGATCACGGTCGAGACCTTCGGTACCGAGAAGGTCGCTGTCGAGAAGATCGAGAAGGCCATTGGATCGGTGTTCGACCTGCGTCCAGGCGCGATCATCCGGGACCTCGACCTTCGCCGCCCGATCTACAAGAAGACCGCGGCATACGGCCACTTTGGCCGCGACGACGCTGCCTTCACCTGGGAGCGGCTCGACAAAGTCGATGCGCTTCTGGCTGCCGTCGAGTAAAGATTCCACAACTATCAGTTGGCCACTGGCACATCGTGTCGGTGGCCTTCTGTATGCTGGGAGCATGAGTACACACACGACAGCTGAGCCCCGTGTTGCACGCGTCGTCATCGACGTGCGAACGCGTGCGCTCGACGAGCCGTTCGACTACGCGATACCCGACACGCTCGCGGGTACCGTCGCTGTCGGATGCCCTGTCTTGGTTCCGCTCGGCAGCAGGCGGGCGGTAGGATTCGTCGTTGGATTGTGTCATGAGAGCGTCTACGCGAACCTGAAGCCGATCGAAGCGGTTCTCGGCGAAACACTCTCGCGTTCGGACGCTTACGAGCTTGCTCGCTGGATCGCGGATGAATACGCCGCCCCGCTGGCCGACGCCATGCGACTGTTCTTGCCGCCGGGTGGAACGCCCAAGGTCGTTCGTCGGGAGACAGATGACGAAGTCACCTGGGAACTTGTGCGGCCGAGCGTCTCGGCTGCCGAGGATAAAGTAGTCACGCTACTGCAGCCGGACTTCGAGCCAAGGTCTGGCGCTCGGCTCCAGAAATCCATCATCGATGCGCTGCGCATGGGACCTGTCACATCAGGAGAACTCTCGGCGGAGCTAGGCGCGGTCTCCTCGGCGCTCAAGACGCTTGAGAGTCGAGGTGCGATCGAGGTCACTGCGCGACGGCGATGGCGAGGTGAGGCTGGCCGCGTTCGTGAGGACACGTCGCACAAGCTCACACCCGCACAAGTCACCGCAGTGGAGACCATCGCGCACGCGCAGGGCAACGTTGTCGTCCTTGAGGGTGTCACCGGATCCGGCAAGACGGAGGTCTACCTGCGCGCGATCGAATCGACCCTGGCGCAAGGCCGCGACGCCATCGTACTCGTGCCGGAGATCTCGCTCACGCCGCAGACGGTGGGACGATTCCGGGCTCGGTTCGGGAACCTCGTGGCGGTCCTGCACAGCAGACTGTCGGTCGGAGAGCGCTTCGACCAGTGGTCGCTCGCAGCCGAAGGGCAGGCTCGCGTCGTTGTCGGTGCACGCTCTGCGCTGTTCGCGCCGCTGCCGCACCTTGGCCTGATCATCATCGACGAAGAACACGAGTCCTCCTACAAGCAGGGTTCCGCGCCGCGCTACCATGCACGCGATGTCGCGGCTCACATGGCGATGTCGGGCGACGTCACCGTCGTTCTCGGCACGGCCACACCAAGTCTCGAAGCACGCGTCAAAGCCGAGGACGGAGAGTGGCTGAGCGCAAAGTTGCCCGACAGAGTCACCGCTCATGGTCTTCCGGAAGTGAAGATCATCGACATGGGCGCCGAGTTCGGAGGCGGCAACCGCTCCATGTTCTCTGTTGGCCTCACTGATGCCCTGAACGAGTTGGTCGCCAAGAAGAGCAAGGGCGTGCTCTTCCTCAACAGGCGCGGTTTCGCATCATTTCTGCTCTGCCGTGAGTGTGGCTATGTGCCGAGATGCGAGAACTGCAGCGTCTCTCTCACATACCATGAGCGCGGCGACCGCCTCACGTGTCATCACTGCGGACACACAGAACCTTCGCCCGTGCTTTGCCCGAGATGCCAAAGTCCGTATCTGCGCAAGTTCGGCGCCGGCACTCAGCGTGTGGAGGACGAGATTCACGCACAGTGGCCCGACCTTCCGGTCGTTCGTATGGACGCCGACACTACCTCTGGCAAGGGTGGACACGAGCGCGCGCTTACGGCCTTTGAGGACATGGAGAGCGGGCTGTTGCTCGGCACACAGATGGTCGCCAAAGGTCTGGACTACCCGGAAGTGACGCTCGTCGGGGTCATCAACGCGGACACAACAATGCATCTGCCGGATTTCCGAGCTGCCGAGCGCACGTATCAGTTGCTTGAACAGGTGTCGGGTCGCGCCGGACGAGGCGAGGACCCGGGACTCGTTGTCATCCAGACCTACTGGCCTGATCATCCCGCGATACTGGCGGTAGCTGCCCGCGACGCCGACCTTCTCTACGGCGAGGAGCGTGAGCTCCGCTCGGCCATAGGATGGGCTCCGTATCGCCGCATCGCGAACATCGTCGTATCCGGCGAGACAGCCTCATTGGTGAAGTCGTACTCGGACACGCTCGGTCACGCATTCAGAGGGGCCATGAAGGACGACTGGGAAGTTCTCGGACCTTCCGATGCCGCGCTTGCTCGCGTCAAGCGCGCATACCGCCGACACGTCGTAATCAAAGCACCACCCGGCGCGACATTGGGGCAACTTGTACGCGAAGTACTGGCAAATAACCCTGCGCCAACAGGCGTTGCGGTCGCTCCGGATATCGACCCTGTGGATTTCCTGTGATGTCGTACGTCCGTTGTACAATGATTCGGCAAGGTTGTTGCAAGTAGAGTGGTCGCCAGACCGGCTTTTGAAAGGCGTTTGATGGAAATCTTGGTACATCCAAATCCCGTATTGGCTGATCGTGCCGGTGAGATAGAGCCGGCTACTGATAGCAGCCTTCGCCCCCTCGTGCGCAAAATGGCCGAGGCGATGTATAACAACGAAGGTGTTGGCTTAGCCGCTCCGCAGATCGGGATACAGAAGCGAGTCATCGTGTTCGACATCGATGATGAGCTTGGGGCGCTCTGTAACCCGGTGATCACCGAGCGGTCTGATGAGACTGCTATCGACGATGAGGGTTGCCTTTCGGTACCCGGTATCAATGTGCCCGTCGAGCGCTCGGTCTCAGTGGTTTGCGAGGGGCTCAACTTAGACGGAGAGCCAATCGTCGTACAAGCACACGACTTCCTAGCCCGCGTCCTGCAGCACGAGATCGACCACCTTGACGGTGTCATCATCCTCGATCGACTTACTCCCGAGCAGCGGAAGATGGCCATCAGGGAGTACAACAACCGCGCTACTGCCGAGTAGTCCGGCTGAAAGGGGAGGGCGCTATCAGGATCGTCTTCATGGGGACGCCGCGTTTCGCGGTGCCCATACTTGAGCGTCTGGCCACCGAGCACGAGGTCGTCGCCGTATACTCTCGCCCGGATGCAGCCTCTGGCCGTGGCTCCCGACTGCTACCGACTGCTGTGAAAGTCGCAGCCGAGCAACTTGGCATATCAGTTCGGCAGCCTGTGTCGCTCAGAACACCTGATGCGGCCGAGATGCTCCGCTCCGATGCGCCCACGGTCATCGTGGTTGCCGCATACGGTCTGATCCTTCCCCCCGAGATTCTCGCGATTCCCGTCGGCGGATGCGTGAACGTTCACGCATCGCTCCTACCGAAGCACCGTGGCGCCGCACCAGTTCACCGCGCCATTCTTGAAGGCGACGAGGATACCGGTGTCAGCATCATGCAAATGGAAGAAGGGCTTGATACCGGCCCGTTTGCCCTACAGCGCTCGATACGTGTTGGCGACCTCGACGCCGATGCGCTCACCGAGCGTCTCGCCGATCTCGGTGCCGAGGCGATCATCGACGTGCTTCGCTTGATCGAAGCCGGCGAAGCAACCTGGACCGCACAGGATGACAGCTCCGCTACGTATGCTGCGAAGGTGACCAGGTCCGACGTTGCGCTCGAGCCGGCACTTTCAGTCACCGATGCCTTGCGCAGAGTGCGGGCATCCACACGTCAGGCAACGTCTCGCATTCTGGTCGACGGTTTCGACATTGCGGTTCTGCATGCGCGCGAGAGCAGCGATTCCGTTCAATCGGGGCTCGCAAGACGCTCGCTTGACGGCCTCTTGCTCGGCATGTCTGATGGCACCGTACTTGTAGACCGCATGCGTCTCGCAGGCAAGGCCGCCGTTGACGGCGCCTCGTGGGCACGCGGATCCCGTCTCTCGATCGATACCCCCTGGAGTCGCACATGAGCGTGGCACCCGCACGGTTCGTCGCTCTCAAAGCAATTGCTGCTATTCGTGAGCGTGATGCGTATCTCGGTCCTGTTCTGGACTCTCAGCTGGGACGCGCCGGGTTGTCAGACGCAGACCACGCACTGGCCACCCGTCTTACACGCGGCGTGATCGAGACGATTGGCACGCTCGACGCGGCGATCAACTCGCATCTCACGAAACAGTCGTCCGTTGAACCCAGAGTACGCGACGCCTTGCGTCTGGCCACATATGAGCTCCTGTTCATGCGGACGCCACCGCGCGCGGCCGTCCACCAGGGAGTTGAAGCGGCCCGCGCAGTCAGGCCGCAGGCATCAGGTCTCGCCAACGCAGTATTGCGGCGCGTCGCTGACAGCGTTGAGACGTTCCCATGGGGCGACCCTGAGTCCGACATGGAAGCTCTCGCCCGAATGACCGGTCATCCGTTGTGGCTCGCTGAGCTTGTCGCGAGTGAGTTCGGTCCCGACACGGCGCGAGCGATGTTCGAAGCCAACAACGAACCCGCGCCGCTCTATCTACGCCACAACCCATTCCATGCCGGGCTCGATGTCGCTCTCGGCGTACTCGCGGACGACGGTGCAGATCCCACGCAGGCTCCGCCTGATGGCAGCTCTTTCGTCGTGCACAACGAGCGTGCAGCCGTGCGCGGTCGTGCTCTTGCCGAGGGGTTCTTCGTCGTCACCGATGCAGCCGCCCAGGTCGCACCGCTCGCGGTTGCAGTCGCACCCGAGATGACCGTTCTCGATGCAGGAGCTGGCCGAGGAACCAAGACGCTCGCGCTGCAGTCCGCAGCTGTGGCGCTCGGCGGTCCGGCCAAAATCACGAGTCTCGACATCCACGAGTTCAAGACGAAGCTGCTCGGGGAGCGAATGGACACGCTTGGCGTGCCGAACATCGAGACGATCACCGGTGACATTCTCGACCCGGCGAGCATTCCAACACCTGCCGGAGGATATGACGTCGTCTTACTCGACGCGCCGTGCACCGGGCTTGGAACGCTCCGGCGGCACCCGGAGCAGCGCTGGCGCGTCTCAGCGGACGACGTGTCGCGCATGGCTGTTTTGCAGGGACAGATGATTGCCGCTCTGGCCGCGCTCGTCCGCCCGGGTGGGCATTTGGTGTACTCTACCTGCAGTGTCGCCCGCGCCGAGAATGACGGCGTCATAGAGGGCTTTCTCGCAGGGGACGCCGGTCGCGATTTCTCAATCGTCAGTATCGAAGAGCTCGTTCCCGCTGAATGGAAGCGTTACCTGACGCCGCAAGGATGGTTCCGCTCGATTCCGGAACCGGGCGGCCCTGATGGGCACTTTGTTGCACGACTCGAACGACAGACCGCCCAGGCATAAGCCAGGCTCGTAAGAGAGATGGGGAGGCACAATGCGAAATACCCGTATTGTCGAGATGCTTGAGGTCACCGAGGCTGCGGCGCTCGCTGCGGCACGCTGGATGGGCAAAGGCGACAAGGACGCCGCAGACAGTGCCGCCGTTGAAGCGATGCGAGAGGCCTTCGATATTCTCGACATTTCCGGAGAGATTGTCATCGGAGAGGGCGAGCGCGACGAAGCCCCGATGCTCTACATCGGCGAGAAGGTCGGAGCTGGCGGTGAAGAGATCGACATCGCAGTCGATCCGCTTGAGGGCACCAACCTTACGGCTTATGGTCAGCCGAACTCGTTGGCGGTTCTGGCATTCGGCCCCAAAGGTACGCTGCTCAATGCACCCGACACGTATATGTGGAAGGTTGCGGCGGGCCCCTCGGCAAATGGCGCGGTACACATCGACGCAACGCCTACCGAGAACGTCATCAACGTCGCCAAGGCTCTGAAGCGTCCGGTAGAGGACATCGTCGTGTGCATCCTCGAGCGCGATCGCCACGAGGACCTCATCCGCGAAGTGCGTGCGAGCGGCGCCCGGATTCGCTTGATTTCAGACGGCGACGT
>PHEV01000037.1 GCA_002843035.1 Actinobacteria bacterium HGW-Actinobacteria-5
GTACTGGCCGAGGTTCGCGGTGTAGGTGCACGGGATCGCACCCTTCTCGCGCATCCAGGCGACCGCGACGGACGTGTCCAGGCCGCCGGAGAAGGCGAGACCGACGCGTTCGCCGACGGGGAGTTCGGTGAGGACCTTGGGCATGACCGCGATCCTATCGGGAGTGCCCGGTCCGGATCGCCGCTGCCCACCGCCCCAGACGCCCGCCGAGCCCCTCCCTTGTGGGGAGGGGCTCGGCAGAATGGGTGAGGGTCAGGGACGGGCTTCCGCCTCGACCGACTCGGCGGCGATGCGTCGGGCTTCCCGGTCGATCGCGCCGACCACCGCACGCAGGGACGCCGTCACGATCGACTCGTGCAGGCCAACTCCCCACAGCACGTGCGCGTCCTCGCCCTCGCCGATCTCCGCCTCCACATAGGCGGCGGCCATCGCGTCGCCGCCGGACGACAGCGCGTGCTCGGTGTAGTCGAGCACCCGGACGTGGTGGCCGAGGATGCCCAGGGCGTCCACGAACGCCGACAGCGGGCCGTTCCCCTCGCCGGTGATCTCATGCTCGACCCCGCGGTCGCGGACGGTCGCGGTGACCGTGTAGCCGCCCCCGTTGGACACCGACTTCACGGTGACCAGGCTCAGCGGCTCGGTGTCGGCCAGGTACTCGTCGGCGAAGATCCGCCACATCTCCTCCGGGGACACCTCGCCGCCCTGGGAGTCGGTGTGCGCCTGGACGACCCGGGAGAACTCCATCTGCAGCCTGCGCGGCAGGTCGAGGTGGTGCTCGGACTTCATGATGTAGGCCATGCCGCCCTTGCCGGACTGCGAATTGACCCGGATCACCGCCTCGTAGGTGCGGCCGACGTCGTGAGGATCGATCGGGAGGTACGGCGCCTCCCAGGGAATCTCGTGCAGAGTCTTCCCCTGGGAGGCGGCCGTCTTCTCCAGCACCTCCAGCCCCTTCTTGATGGCGTCCTGGTGGGAGCCGGAGAAGGCGGTGTAGACCAGGTCTCCCGCGTACGGGTGGCGCGGGTGGACCGGCAGGTTGGTGCAGTACTCCACCGTCCGACGGATCTCGTCGATGTCGGAGAAGTCGATCTTCGGGTCGACGCCCTGGGTGAACAGGTTCAGGCCCAGGGTGACCAGGTCCACGTTGCCGGTGCGCTCGCCGTGGCCGAACAGGCAGCCCTCGACGCGGTCGGCACCTGCCATCAGGGCCAGTTCGGTGGCCGCCACCGCCGTACCCCGGTCGTTGTGGGGGTGCAGCGAGATGGCCACGTGATCACGGTTGCGGATGTGCCGACCGAAGTACTCGATCTGGTCGGCGTAGGTGTTGGGCGTGGACCGCTCGACCGTGGCCGGCAGGTTCAGGATGATCTCCCGGCCCGGGCCGGGCTGCCACACGTCCATCACCTCGTTGCAGATCTCGACGGCGAAGTCGGTCGGGGTCTGCGTGAAGATCTCGGGGCTGTACTGGTAGCCGAATTCGACGTCGCCGAGGTTCTGCTCGGCGTACTTCATGACCAGTTCGGTGCCCCTGGTCGCCATCGCGATGCACTGTGCCTCGTCGATCCCGAACACCACCCGCCGGAACAGTTCCGCGGTCGCGTTGTACATGTGGATGGTCCCCCGCCGCGCCCCGATCAGGGACTGGGCAGTTCGTTCGATCAGGTCCTCACGGGCTTGGGTCAGGACGCTGATGGTGACATCGTCGGGAATGGCATCGGAGGTGATCAGGCCGCGCACGAAGTCGAAGTCCGTCTGCGAAGCGGACGGGAAACCGACCTCGATCTCCTTGTAGCCCATCCGCACCAGCAGGTCGAACATCTTGCGCTTCCGCGACGGCGTCATCGGGTCGATCAGCGCCTGGTTGCCGTCCCGCAAGTCGGTGGACAGCCACCGGGGCGCGGCACTGATCTTCTTCGTCGGCCAGGTCCGGTCGGGCAGGTCGATGGGCTCGAACGGCGTGTACCGCGCGACGGGCATCGGAGTGGGTTGCTGCACCGGGACAGGCTGCGGACGCGTCCCGAAAGTCTGGGTTGTCATGGGTTCCTCGCTGGTTGGCGTGCGGGCTGACAGGCGCGTGACGAACTCCGCAGCGAGGAGGCCTGATCTGGTTCTAGGCCTCGCTGCGGCGACCAAGGAGGAGTCGCGCCCACGACATGGCACTCATGCTGACACACGATCGACACATTCGCCAAGACCCGCGCGCATGCTGAGACGGGCGTCAGAAGCCCAGGCGGTTCAGGAACTTGGGGTCGCGCTGCCAGTCCTTGAGCACCTTCACGCGCAGATCCAGGTGCACGGGCATGCCGACCAGCGCGGCGATCTGGGCCCTCGCGACCGTGCCGACCTCCTTCAGCCGCTGGCCCCTGTGGCCGATCACGATGCCCTTCTGGGAGTCGCGCTCCACGATCATGGAGGCGTAGATGTCCAGCAGCGGACGATCGGCCGGACGCCCCTCCCGCTCCCCCATCTCCTCCACGACCACCATCAGCGAGTGCGGCAGTTCGTCGTGAACGCCCTCCAGCACGGCCTCGCGGATGAGTTCGGCGATCAGCGTCTCGGTGGGCTCGTCAGTGATCTCCCCGTCCGGGTAGAACTGCGGGCCCTCGGGCAGCAGCGCGATCAGCTCGTCGGCCACCACGTCCACCTGGTCGTCGGTGACCGCCGACACCGGGATGATGCTCGCCCACCGGATGCCGAGCTCCTCCTCCAGCGCCGCGATCCGCAGCAGGTGCTCGGCCATCCGCGGCGGCGGGACCAGGTCGGACTTCGTGGCCAGAGCCACCAGTTGTGGCCGTTTCGGCAGCTTCGCGATCTCGCCGACCAGGTAGGTGTCACCGGGACCGATCCGCTGGTTGGCGGGCAGGCAGACGCCGACCACGTCCACCTCGGACCAGGTGTCGCGAACCAGGTCGTTCAGCCGCTCACCGAGCAGCGTCCGCGGCTTGTGCAGCCCAGGCGTGTCGATCACGACCAGCTGTGCGTCTGGGCGATTCACGATCCCGCGCACCGCGTGCCGGGTCGTCTGCGGCTTGGACGACGCGATCGCGATCTTGCTGCCCACAAGGGCATTCGTGAGCGTGGACTTGCCGGCGTTCGGGCGGCCCACGAAGCAGGCGAAGCCAGAGTGGAAGGGGGTCATGAGCTCCTTCTTGCGGATTCCTCGGCGAGCTTCGCCGCCGCCTCTGCGGCCGGGTCGTCGTCGTCGACGACCAGCGAGGCCAGCACGGTCTGGATGGTGTGACGGCGGTCGGACCCGCGCTCGGCGACCAGTTCGATGCCCTCCCAGTGCACAACCGAGCCGGGGATCGGCACCTTGTTCAGCTCCTTGGCCATCAACCCGAGCACGGTGTCCACGTCCTCGTCGTCGACCTTCAGCCCGAACAGCTCTCCGAGGTCGTCGATCGGCAGCCGCGCCGACACCCGGAAGCGGTGCTCGCCCAGCTCGGTGACCGGCGGGACCTCGTGGTCGTATTCGTCGACGATCTCGCCGACGATCTCCTCCAGGACGTCCTCGATCGTGGCCAGACCCGCGGTGCCGCCGAACTCGTCGATCACGATCACGACGTGGCTGCGGGTCAGCTGCATCTCGCGGAGCAGCTCGTCCACCGGCTTGGAGTCGGGGCAGTAGGTGGGCGGACGCATCAGGGCGTCCACGGTCTCGTTGGTCTGCGCCTTCGGGTTGTCGTACATCCGCCGGATGACGTCCTTCAGGTAGAGGATGCCGACCACGTCGTCCACGTCGTCCCCGATCACGGGGATGCGGCTGAAACCCGACCGCAGTGCCAGCGAAACACCTTGTCGCAAGGTCTTGCCGCGCTCGATGTAGACCATCTCGGTGCGTGGCACCATGACTTCCTTGACGATCGTGTCACCCAGTTCGAAGACGGAGTGGATCATCTGCCGCTCGCCGGCCTCGATCAGTTCGCGGGCCTCGGCGAGGTCGACCAGCTCACGCAGTTCGGCCTCGGAGGTGAACGGTCCCTCGGTGAACCCCTTGCCGGGCGTCACCGCGTTGCCCAACAGGATCATCAGCTGTGACACGGGCCCCAGCACCGTGCTCATGGCACCGACCGGGCCGGCCGCGGCCAGCGCCACCCGCTCCGCGTGCTGGCGGCCGAGCGTGCGTGGAGCCACGCCCAGCACGATGAACGAGATCAGCACCATCGTGAGCACGGGGTAGAGAATCCGGGCCCAGGTCGCCTCGAAGTGGTCGAAGTAGATCAGGGTCAGCAGCACCGTGGCCACCACTTCCAGCAGCAGCCGCACGAAGAGCAGCGTGTTCAGCGCGGGGGCCGGATCCTGGGCGACGAGCTGGAGCCGGCGTGCAGCGCGATGCCCCTCCTCGAGCAGTCGCTCCGCCCGTGAGCGCGAGATCGCGGAGATCGCCGTCTCTGCCGCCGTGGCGAACGCGGCCAGGACCACACAGGCGGCGGCAACGCCCAGCAGGATCCATTGGGTCTGGGTCAACGCTCGCTCACACGCCTCGTCCGGGTTGGTGGACGCTCAGTCTAGACGAGTGGTGCGGACCGAAACCACGAGGACTACTGCGACCGGCGACCCCCGGAACCGCCGCCGTCCGAGGCCAGCGCGGGGCTCCACAGCCGCACGAACTCGGCGGCCATCTCGCGGGCGGGCCGTTCGGGGCACACGTCGAGCCACCAGCGCAGGGCGGCCACCACCCCGTCCGCCAGCACCTCTGCGGCCAGCCCGCAGTCCTCCAGGCCGCCGTCGGCCAGGATCTGGGCGATCTGGAGCCGCAGCCGCGGTGCGAAGCCGGTGTTGCGGTCAGGGGACAGCAGCGCCGCGGCCAGCTCCCGGTGCTGCGCTGCCTGCTCGAACAGGCCTCGCACGAAACCGAGCGGGCCGTCCGCCGCGGGCACGATGGGCACGGTCAACTCACCGAGCGCGTCGTCGAGGAGCTCGTCGACCGAGTCGTAGTGCGCGTAGAAGGTCGACCGCGACACCTGCGCGGTGCGCACCAGGGTGGATACCGACGGCTGCGGGTCCGATCCCTTGCGCAACAGGCGGACGGCAGCCGCCCTGAGCAACTGGCGCGAGCGCTGCGAACGTGGGTCCGCGCCCCGCATTCTCGCCTCGATGACGGCCTCGGCCATCGTTCCCCTCCGCTCCGGCCGTGACCGCCATCACGAGCCTTCACCCCTACATAGTCGGTAGCGGCCCAAAAGGTTGCAGGCAGAAGCCGGTCAGTTTCGGACGGCCCGGCCCGGAGAGGGCAGGGCCCGGGGGTCGCACCCGGGGAAGGTCGAGTTGCCGCTCAGGCGCGGGATGCGTTCCAGGCGGCGATGATCTTGTCGTTCAGGTCGAACATGGCCTTCTTCTCTGCGGGCTCCGCGTGATCGTGGCCGAGCAGGTGCAGCAGCCCGTGGATGAGCAGGTAGTCGGCCTCCTCCTCCGGCGTGCGACTACTGTCGGCGGCCTGGGCGGCGGTCACCTCGGGACACAGCACGATGTCGCCGAGCAGGCCGATCGGCGGCTCCTCATCGGGCTCGGGCGCGCGCAACTCGTCCATCGGGAAGCTCAGCACGTCCGTCGGGCCCGGCTCGCCCATGAACTTCTCGTGGTAGGCCGACATCGTGTCGGTATCGACCAGCAGGATCGACAACTCCGCCTGCGGGTGGATCCTGAGCGCGTCCAGCGCGAAGGTGGCCAGTGCGACCAGCCGCTCGCTGTCGACCGCCACCCCGGACTCGTTGTTCAGCTCGATCATGGACTCCTCAGTTCCGTCGGCCCGGCGGCAGGGTTGCCTCGAAGCGGTCATAAGCGGCGACGATCCGTCCGACCAGCCGGTGCCGGACGACGTCATGGCTGGTCAGGCGGCAGAAGGCGATGTCGTGGACGCCGTCAAGGATCTGCTCCACCACGGTCAGTCCGGAGCGGGTGCCTGCGGGTAGGTCGATCTGGGTCACGTCGCCGGTGACCACGATCTTCGAGCCGAAGCCGAGCCGGGTCAGGAACATCTTCATCTGTTCCATCGAGGTGTTCTGGGCCTCGTCAAGGATGATGAAGGCGTCGTTCAGCGAGCGGCCGCGCATGAACGCCAGCGGCGCCACCTCGATCGTGCCGGAGGTCAGCAGCCGCGGCACCGAGTCGGGATCGATCATGTCGTGCAGCGCGTCGTAGAGCGGGCGCACGTACGGGTCGATCTTGTCGCTCAGGGTGCCCGGCAGGTAGCCCAACCGCTCTCCCGCCTCGATCGCCGGGCGGGTGAGGATGATCCGGTTCACCTCCTTGGCCTGCAGTGCCTGCACAGCCTTGGCGACGGCCAGGTAGGTCTTGCCGGTGCCGGCCGGCCCGATACCGAACACGACGGTGTGGGCGTCGATCGCGTCCACGTAGCGCTTCTGGTTCAGGGTCTTCGGACGGATCGTCCGGCCACGGCTGGAGAGGATGTTCTGGGTGAGCACCTCGGCAGCGCTGGCCGCCTCATCCGAGGTCACCATGCCCAGGGTCCGTTCGACCGTGTCCGCGGCGAGCCCCTGCCCCGTCCGCACGATCGTGATCAGTTCCGCGAGCACGTCCGCGGCGGTGGTAACGTCCGCAGGGGCGCCGGTGATCGTGATCTCGTTGCCCCGGACATGTAGGTCGGCCGCCAGTTCGCGTTCGAGGATCTGCAGGAACTCGTCTCGCGGCCCGAGGACAGAGACCATGTTGATCGAGGCGGGGATCGCCACGCGGCGCTCGGCGACGACGCTCTGCGGTTCGTTCAGCGGTACCTCCTGGAAGTTCAGACCGCCATCCTAAACCGCAGCTCCGACGATGGCGCGCCGACCGGTACCCGCGACGGCTCGCCTACGGGTTGCCTCGGGTTCTCGGGTAGCCCTTGGGGATGAACCCGGTCGGGTGGTAGCTGCACTCGTTCTCGAGGCCGTCGCTGGTGGAGGTCTTCGACGTCTTCGGCGTGTTCGATGGCGATGCGGTGGCGACATCGGAGGTCGCGGTCTCCTTGAGCGCCTTCTTCACCTGCTTGCGGACCAGCGCCCAGTTCGGGTTGAGCGTGCTGAAGCCGTTCCTCCCGTTGATGAAGACGACGCTGCGCAGCTTCGTGCCCTGCACCCGCTGGGCCAGTTCGAGCACCGGGGCCACCATCGTCTCCGGCAGGTCGGTACTGACGGTCTTCTCGCCCGCGGTCGCGAGCTTCTCGAAGTTCAACAGGATGTTCTGCGGGCTCGCCTGCTGAACCACCGCGTTGACCAGGCACCGCTGCCGCGCCATCCGGCTGTAGTCGTCGTAGCCCCAGCGTCCCCGGGCGTACCAGAGCGCCAGCCGCCCGCCGAGCTGCTGGTTCGGCCCGGGTTCGATCCACCCACCGGGCAGGATCTGGCGGTCTGTGTCGCCTCCGATCGGGAGCGGCGAGTTGACGTTCAGCGTGACCTTGCCGAGTGCGTCGAGCATGTCCTTGGCGCCGTCCAGGTTCACAGTCAGGAAGTAGTCGATCTCCAGGCCGAGCGCTGCGCCGACCGAGATCTTCATGATGTCCTCGGGCAGGTGGCGGGTCCGGCCGAGCACGTTCGCCGGGACGTGGTCCGGGCCGAACCGGTACATCGCGTTCAGCCAGTAATCGCGGTTGGTCACGTCGCGGCCGTCATACCAGCCGTACGGGAGATACCTGGCCAGCCTGGAGTCCTTGGGGATCGGCATCCGCGCGGTCTGCCGCGGGAGCGAGAACAGCGTCGTCGCACCGCTGCGGGTATCGATCGACGCCACGATCACCGTGTCGGTCCGCATCCCCAGGCTCGCGCTGCGGCCCGTCCCGGAGTCGCCACCGAGGATCAAGACGTTCAACCGGTGCTTCTCGGCCCACGGATCGACGGTGTTCGCGATGGTGGGGACGGTCTCACTGCCGTGGTCGTCACCGCCGAACACGGTCTGGACGAAGGTGCCCGCCGTGTACGCAGCGTGCGCGCCGAGTGCGAGCGGCGCAGCCACGGCGAACGACAACGTGCCGACTACTGCGGCACCGGCGATCCTCTGCCCGGTTGTGGCGCCGGCCGGACGCAGGGCGAGGTAGGTGGCTCCGATCACGACCACCCACGCCACCGCCAACCCGGCCAGTGCCAGGGCGGACCACCTCAGCACGTCGGCGTCCGCGGCGAACGCGACCAGGAACGTCCGGCTCTGCACCGCGTAGGCGGCCCCGGCCACGAACACGGCGGCGAACGCCAGCACCACGGCGCCGACCACCCGCCGTCCGGCCCGCCACAGGCCGAGCCCGGGCAGGACCGTGCCGAGCACGGTCCAGGCCATCGCCGAACCCATCCCCGCCGGGGGCCTTCTGGTACGCCCACCCGCTGCCCGGCGTGGAGCCTCCGGCCCCTGGTCGCCGTCCGTGGGCACGTCTGCATGCATGGGGCCCCCTCGGGTCGGGATGAGCAAGCCGAGTGTAGGTTCGGGCCCCAACGGGACAGTCAGGCGAAGCGGTCGGTGGCGGCCACCAGCTCCGCGATGATCGCCGGCTCGGAGGCCGAATGGCCGGCCAGCACGACCCGGTAGTCGGCCTCGGGCCAGGCCCGATGCAGGTCGTCCGCGGTAGTGATCGGGCACGGCAGGTCGTAGCGTCCCTGCACGATCACGCCGGGGATCCCGCTCAGCCGTCCCGCGTCCTCGATCAGCTGGCCCTCACGGAACCAGCCGCCGTTGACGAAGTAGTGGTTCTCGATCCGGGCGAAGGCCAGCGCGAACGCCGCCTCGGAGAAGTCGTCCACCAACTGCTGGGAGAACTCCAGCGTCGAGGTCGCGGCCTCCCAGGTCGTCCAGGCGACGCCCGCAGGCAGGTGCACGGCAGGGTCCGGATCGAACAGCAGGTCGTGGTACTTCGCGATCCGGTCGCCGCTGAACCCGGCCGGGAGCGGCTCGCAGAACGACCGCCACCACTCCGGGGCGAGGTTCGCCGCGCCGCCGTTGTAGTACCAGTCGAGCTCGCTGCGACGAAGCGTGAAGATGCCACGCAGCACCAGCTCGGAGACCCGGTCGGGATGCTTCTGTGCGTAGGCCAGGCCCAGCGCGCTCCCCCACGAGCCACCGAACACCAGCCACCGCCCGATCCCGCGGTCGACGCGCAACCGCTCGAGGTCGTCCACCAGGTGCCAGGTCGTGTTCGCGTCCAGATCGGCATTGGGTTCGCTGGCGTGCGGAACACTGCGGCCGCAGCCGCGCTGGTCGAAGAGCACCACGCGGTAGGCCGACGGGTCGAAGTAGCGCCGGTAGTTGGGAGTGCAGCCGCCACCGGGGCCGCCGTGGACGAACACCGCCGGCTTGCCGTCGGGGTTCCCGCACTCCTCCCAGTACAGCTGCTGGCCGTCCCCCACGTCGAGCATGCCGGACGCGTACGGCTCGATCGGCGGGTAGAGGGAGCGAAGGGGTTCAGTCGTCGTCATCGTCGAAGTCATCGATGATGTGCATCGCGGCCTCCTCGGCCGTCGCCGCGCCGCCGTCGATCCCGACATCGCGGGCGACGCTCTCCGCCTCGGTGTCCAGCCCGGGGACGCCGCCGTTGGCGTCCACCAGTCGCCCGGCCCGATGGGTGCCAACCTCTCGTGGCTCCGACTGGTCGGGATTCCACGGCCCCTCAGGCTTGACCGGCTCCTGGTACTCCTGCGCGATCCGCATCTCCAGGGTTTCGCCCTGGCGCATCTCGGCGACGGTGTTGCCGAACCCTTGGGCGGGCGACCAGTTCTCGCCGGTCACGTAGCCCTCGTCGAGCACGTCCTCGACTCCGCGGTCGAGGAGGGTCTCCTCCGGCTGCAGCTGATCGAGTTGCTCGGCCTCTTCGGGGACGGCTTCGTCGTAGTCGGTCATAGGTCCAGCCTGCCACGCCCGTCGCAGAGGTGGGAGGCAGGCGCACCCAAGCGGACTGCGAACATCTCCCGCCCTAGTGCACGGATGCAGCAGCACCGCGCGAACGGCCCGCATGGGCGCCGAGGAGGTATATGCTCCGCCGCGCTGATCCCGATCAGGAACGAACCAGGCGCACCGACCACGAGCCCCCGCCGGCGCCGTCCGGCACGACCTCGGCGCCCAGGCTCTGCAGTGAGGTCACGAAATCGCCGTACTCGCCATAGTCGGCATCGGCCGACCGGAGCGCGGCCAGGTTCACGTAGACCGCCGAGGTCGCCCTGGCGTGGTCGGGAACGGCCTTGCTGAACGGTCCGTACCCGGACAACGTCGCCGCGGGCTGGGTCAGCTCCTTCAGGTAGCCGCGGCTGGTGGCCGCGGTGAGCACGTCCCCGTCGACCTGGTCAACGACCTGCATCGAGTCGAGCGGGAGCTTGTGCAGCGCCCGCCGGGCGCGGACGACATCGTCGGAGGTGATCCTGATGCCGAGCGTCGGCGCCTCGGAGGAGGACGCGCTGGTCGCGGCACCCAGGGTCGTCGCCGGCACGGCGACGGCGATGTTGCGGCCGAGCAGCGCCTCGAGGTCAGCCTTCTTCAGGCCGAACGTCCCCATCTCGGAGAGCGAGGGCCAGGCCAGCGGGAGGGCCTCGGCACCACCCGAGATCGTCACCGCGGCACCGGTCGACTCCGGCAGGTCACCGATGATGCCCGCCCCGGAGGTGTCGATCGCCGTCCCGCCAACCGCGAAGAAGCGGCCGTCCAGCGCGAGGGTGTCAGTCGTGAACCGCAGCGCGGTTGCCACGCGCCCCTGCGCCGTCGACGCTCCCGGGTCGGACGAGCCGAGCTTCGCGAGCGCAGCGAGGTCCGCCCAGCCCGCGAGGACGCCGGTATCGCCCAGCGCGGCCAGGTCCGAACGGAAGGCCTGGTTCGCCGCCAGGGTGCCCTGCTCGAGCTCGCCGAGCACGAAATCGGTGTCCGCGTGTGCGGAGATCAGCGCGTAGCCGTCCCGCGTGGTCACGTCGTAGTCCTGGCTGTTCGAGGAGATCCAGGAGCGCAGCTTCGCCGCCGCGGCGGCCTCGTCCCTGACCTGAATGACCGTGACCCAGGCCGGAGTGTCGTGGTGGCCGAGAAGGCCGAAACCGATCCGGTCCCCCAGCCAGGGCTTGATGTCGGTGTCGTAGCTGGTGCCGGACGCCCAGTCCACGCCGCTGGCTACGATCGCGTCCCAGATCATCCGCTTGGGATCGGCGCCACCGCCAGCAACGGCCTTCTTCACCTCGGGAAGGTCGCGCAGGAAGGCCCAGGCCTGGGACTTCTGGGACAGCGACGGATCGAGGTCGACCTGGAGGTACGCGGCTGTCGCGGCGGGCATCAGGTCGGAGGGCTGCGTGCCACGTCCGAACCAGCCGAGGTAATACCCCGCAGCGGCCGCGCCGCCGCCGGTGACGAGCAGGGCGACGGCGAGCAGAAGGACCGGCAGCGCGCGGCGGCGCTTCTTCGGCGGAACGGCGGGCAGGTGAATGCTGCCGGGGGTGATCGGAGACACCGGCAGGTACTGCCTGACCTTGGGCTGGTGGGTCGCGGCCAGGTACTGGCTAGGGTCGCCGAAACCCACGGCGGGAAGCTCGGCGGTGGTCTCGCTTGTGAGGGGTACGTCGATCGTGGGTTCGGTGCCGTCGATGAGGGAAGCGGCCGACTCCCCGGCATCCTCGGGCGACTCGCCCGGGTAGGCCCACGGACTCTCCCGGACGTCTGCCTCGGGGTCGAACCCCGCCCCGTACTCCGGGGAGTCCCCGCACTGGGGGCAGACCAGCTGCGATGCGTCCAGTGTCTGGGCGCACGACGGACAGTTCACGATGCATCCTTCAGGGGGGAACAGAACAGCGCCCGATCAGGCTAGGGCGAAAGCCCTTGTCCGCCACAGTCCCCCCGGGTGTGACACCCGGATGAAGGACACCGGAGCGGTCTCGACGGACGGCGTGTCAGCGGCGTCCGGAATAGAACCGCCCCAGGAACTCCGCCTTGAATGCTGCGAACCGACCGGCCTCGATGCTGGCCCGGATGTCGTCCACGAGGCGCACGGTGAACCGCTCGTTGTGGATGGTGGCCAGGGTGGCGGCCAGCATCTCCTTCGCCTTGAACAGGTGGTGCAGGTAGGCGCGCGTGTAGTGGGCACAGGTGTAGCAGTCGCAGCCATCCTCCAGCGGGCGGAAGTCGCGCCGGTTGGCCGCGGTGTTCACGTTGTACCGGCCCTCGCCGGTGTAGATCGCGGCATTCCGCGCCACCCGGGACGGCATCACGCAGTCGAAGGTGTCCGCTCCGGCTTCGATGGCGGCGAAGAAGTCGTCCGGCTCGGAAATGCCCAGCAGGTGTCTCGGCTTGTCAGCGGGAAGTTCGGAACACACCCAACCGACGATCGTGCCGAGCTTCTCCTTCTCCAGCGCACCTCCGATACCGAAGCCGTCGAAGCGGCGACCATCTACCTCCAGACCGGCGAGCTCGCGGGCCGCCTGCTGGCGCAGGTCCTCGTACTGGGCCCCCTGAACCACCGCGAACAGGGCCTGGTACGGCTTGCCGGCGCGCTCCCCGGTGAGCCGGTCGTGTTCGGCAAGGCAGCGGACGGCCCAGGCCTGCGTCCGTTCCAGCGAGCGCTCCTGGTAGCCGCGGGTGTTCATCAGGGTGGTGCACTCGTCGAAGGCGAACATGATGTCGGCACCCAGCTCGTGCTGGATCCGCATCGAGACCTCCGGGGTGAACCGGTGCCGGTCGCCGTTGAGGTGGGAGGTGAAGGTCACCCCGTCATCGTCCACATGCGCGAGCCGGTTCTTCCCGTCGGCGATCACGTCGTCGTCGACCAGACCGGTCGCGTCCATCGCCAGCACCTTCTTGAAGCCGACGCCGAGACTCATCACCTGGAAGCCGCCGGAGTCGGTGAAGGTGGGACCGGGCCAGTTCATGAAGGCGCCCAGCCCGCCGGCCGCGTCCACGATGTCGGAGCCCGGCTGCAGGAACAGGTGGTAGGCGTTGGCGAGCACGGCCTGAGCGCCGAGCCCCGCGACACTCTCCGGCAGCACGGCCTTCACGGTCGCCTTCGTGCCCACCGCGATGAATGCGGGGGTGCGGATGTCGCCGTGCGGGGTGTGGATCACCCCGGTGCGCCCGAGACCGTTGGGCAGGAAGGTGCCAGGAGTGAAGGAGAAGCCGCAGTCGGCCGCGGACTCAGCGGTCACGGACGGCAAGCGCCTGCAGCTGGGCCAACGCGACCACACCCGCGGTGGACGTGCGCAGCACGGCGTCCGCGATCAGAGCCGTGCGTCCACCGGCGGCCGCGAACGCGGCCACCTCCTCGTCGGTGAGCCCGCCCTCAGGACCGACGATGAACATGATCTCGCCGATCGGGGGCAGCGTGAACGTGCCCAACCGGGTCTCCGCGGTCTCGTGCAGCACGACGGTGAGGTCGGTCTGTGCGATCCGCAGCGCGAGCTCGGCCGTGGTCATCGGCGTCGTGACGGCGGGGACGCTGAACCGGCGGCACTGCTTGGCGGCCTCTCGCGCCGTCGCCCGCCAGCGGGTGAGCCCGCGCTCGACGCGGTCGGGCGCCCACTTCACGACCGATCGCTCGGCCTGCCAGGGGACGATCTCGTCGATGCCGAGTTCGGTCAGCATCTCGACAGCCTGTTCGGCCCGGTCGCCCTTGGGTAGCGCCTGGACGGCCACGTAGCGGACCGGACGCTCAGGCTCGCGCAGCACCTCCTGCACCGTCATGCTGAGCCCGCTCTTGTCCACGCTCACCACCGGGCCGCGAACGGCGGTGCCGTTGCCATCGCTGATCAGCACGACCTCGCCGGCCCGCAACCGCCGGACAGCGGACGCGTGCCTGCCCTCGTCCCCGGTGAGTTCGACGACCTGACCCACCGCTGGGGCCGCCAGGGCGGCGAGGAAGAGCGGCTCGGTCACGAGAAGGCCTCCTTCAGCCACCCGAGCACGCCCTTGCCGTGCTTGGCGACCGCCACCTCGGGACGACTCTCGTCGCGGAGTTCGGCGAGCTGGCGGAGCAGGTCGCGCTGGCCCTCGTCGAGCCGGGTCGGGGTCTGCACGAGCAGGGTCACGCCGAGTTCGCCCCGGCCGTCCCTGCGCAGGCGCGGCACGCCGCGTCCGGGAATGGTGATCCGCGTGCCTGACTGGGTGCCGGCCGGGATGTCGATCGCCACGGTGGACAGTTCGGCGTCCAGGTCGTCCCGCTCTGCCTCAAGAGTGTCCAGCGTCACCTGGGTGCCCAGCGCAGCGGCGGTCATCGGCACCTTCACGACCACCTCGAGGTTGTCCCCCTCGCGCTTGAACACCTCGTGCGGGGTGACCGAGAGCTCGACGTACAGATCGCCGGCGGGACCACCGCCAGGACCCACCTCGCCCTGTGAGACCAGGTGTACCCGGTTGCCGGTCGCGACGCCGGCAGGGATCTTCACGTTGATCGTGCGGTGGCTGCGCACCCTGCCCTCGCCGGAGCACTCGCCACACGGGTTGGTGATGATCGTTCCGTAGCCGCGGCAGCTGGGGCACGGCTGGCTGGTCCGGATCTCACCGAGGAAGGACCGCTGCACCTGCGTCACGTCGCCGCTCCCGTGGCAGGTGCCGCAGGTGACCGGCTCACCGCCGCCCTCCGCACCCGATCCGGAACAGCGCGGGCAGACCACGGCTGTGTCGACCTTCAGCGGCTTGGTGATGCCGAACGCTGCCTCGGCGAGGGTGAGACTGAGCCTGACCAGGGCGTCCTGGCCGCGGCGCACCCGCGACCGTGGGCCCCGGCTGGTCTGCCCGCCGAACATGGCGTCCACGAGGTTCGTGAAGTCGAAGCCGCCGCCCGGGAAGCCGAACCCACCGGCGCCGCCGCCGAAGCCGCCACCCAGCGGGTCGCCGCCGCGGTCGTACATCGACCGCTTGTTCGGGTCGTGCAGCACCTCGTAGGCCTCGCCGATCTCCTTGAACTTCTCGGCGGCGTCCGGGGCGTCAGCCACGTCCGGGTGGTACTTCATGGCGAGGCGGCGGTAGGCCTTCTTGATCTGCTCGGGCGTCGCGTCCCGGGGCACGCCCAGCACCTGGTAGTAGTCAGTGGCCACACATCATCCTTCAGCTAGGAACCTGCCGACGTAGCGGGCCACTGCCCGCACCGCGGCCATCGTCGAGGGGTAGTCCATCCGCGTCGGTCCGACCACACCCAGGTTGGCCCAGATGTCGTCGTCGGTGCCGTACCCGCTGGCGACCACCGAAGTGGAGCGCAACGGCGCGTACGGGTTCTCGTGGCCGATCCGGACGGTGACGTCGCCGGTGCCGGCCACCTCTCCCAACAACCGGAGCAGCACAACCTGTTCCTCCAGCGCTTCCAGGACCGGACGCACAGTGGTCTCGTACTGGTCGGAGAAACGGGTCAGGTTGGGCACGCCGCCGACCACGACCCGGGTGGACGGGTCGGCCGTGACCATCTCGAGGATAGCGGCCACAACCGCAGCACCGAGCGGACGCGCATCGTCGGGGAATTCCTCGACCAGCCGCTCGGCCCGCTCGACGACCTGGCTCGGGGCCAGTCCGACCAGGGCGGCGTTCAGCCGTCCGCGGAGGTCGGCGACGGTCTCCTCGGGAGCTCCGCCGAGATCCACGGGGTGCTGGTCGACCTTGCCCGAGGAGTTCACCAGGATCAGCAGGCCGCGCTCGGGGTTCAGGGTGACGACCTCGAGGTGCCGGATGGTCGCGCTGGACAGGATCGGGTATTGCACGATCGCGACCTGCCGGGTGATCTGGGCGAGCAACCGGACGGTGCGGCGCACCACGTCGTCGATGTCGACCGCCCCGGCCATGAAGGTCTCGATCGCCCTTCGCTCGGCGCCGGACAGCGGCTTGACCGTGCCCAGCCGGTCGACGAAGAGGCGATACCCCTTGTCGGTGGGGATCCGGCCGGCGCTGGTGTGAGGCTGCATGATGTAGCCCTCCTCCTCCAGCACGGCCATGTCGTTGCGGACGGTGGCGGGCGAGACATCGAGTTGGTAGCGCTCGACGAGCGCGCGAGAGCCCACGGGCTCGCGCATGGACACGTAGTCGGTGACGATGGCCCGCAGAATGGTCAGCTTGCGGTCGTCGAGCACGCCAGCCTCCCTAGCTGTTGGCACTCTCGGTAGTGGAGTGCCAGTCTAGACGACGACGCGGCCGGGCGCGCCAGCGGCCGGCAAGGAGGAGTCTCGACGAGCCCGGCGCGTGCGCCGGACGAGCAGCAGCCCCCCAGTCCGCTCGCGTCAACAAAGTGGCCCGTAGAGGCCGTAGTCGGCCTCTACGGGCCACTTTGCGGGATCGGAGGCGCCAGTAGGCTGCCGCCATGATGCAGTTCAGCGTGGGAGAGTTCGCTCCGGTCGCCGATGGCGTCCACGTCGCGGTCGCGGAACCAGCCGGGGTCAACATCGGGTTGGTGGTCGGCGAGTCCGGCTGCCTGGTCGTCGACACCGGCTCCTCCCCCGAGCAGGGCGCGGAGATCCGCCGGGCGGCCGAGAAGGTCGCAGGGGTGCCGGTCGTCGGCGTCGTGGTCACGCACTGGCACTACGACCACCTGTTCGGGCTGGCAGCGTTCACCGACGTCCCCAGCTACGCCCACGAGACCGTGCCCGCCTGGCTGGGGCGTCCGGAGTGCCGCGAGGCCGCGTCCGGACTGGGCGTGGAGGTCTCGGCGCTCACCGCACCCACGCACACGCTGTCGCTGGCGAAGGTGATCGACGTGGGTGGACGCCGGGTGGAGGTCGTGCACTTCGGTCGCGGGCACACCGACGGCGACCTCGTCGCCATCGTGCCGGACGCGTCCCTGATCTTCTCCGGCGACCTGCTGGAGAGCGCCGGCCCGCCGTCCTTCGGCGACGACTGCCACCTGCGCGAGTGGCCGAGCGCCGTGGACGGCATCCTCGGGCTGGTTGCGGAGCAGACCGTGCTGGTGCCCGGTCACGGCGACCCGATGGACCGGCTCGCGGCGTTCACCCAGCGCGCGGAGATCTCCGGCCTCTACGGACAGGCCGAGTACCTGGTTGCGCAGGGCGTCCGGGTCGAGGACGCCTACGAGGCCGGCGAGTGGCCCTTCGACGAGGTCACCGTCCGCGGCGTGCTGCCGCTGCTGTACGCGCAGCTGGCCGCCGAGGGCAAGATCCCCCGGACGCACCTGCCGCTGGCCTGACCCGCGGGGTGGGGCTAGCCCCCGCCGCCGGCCTTGCGGCGGAACATCCCGCCGCCGCCCTGGCGTCCGCGCTCGGCGGGGCCCTTCTGCTTGTGATGACTCTGGTCGCCGACGCCCTCGGCGCCGTGCTGCTTGCGCTCCAGCGCCTCGCGCATCTTCGCCTTCAGGTCGTCGTTGCTGTCACTCTCGGCCATGTCGGCTCCCTTCCGGCGTTGCTGCGGCTTTCACTCTGCCACCGCCGACGCGTCCGCGTACAGATGGCGCGCACGGAGTTGTTCAGCTGGTCAGGGTGATATCGGCAAGAGAAGTGGCATCAGTGCGGCGTCACCGCGGAGAGACCCGGGCTGCAGCCGGCGCCCTGGTCTCGGGGCCGGTCAGTCGCCGAACAGCGCGTCGCGGGCGACCTGCCACAGGTGCGGGTCGGTGGCCGAGACGAGCCGGCGTCCGATCACCCCGGCGTGGTAGTCGGCGCCGGTGTCGGTGGCGATCCGTCCACCGAGCTCGGTGACCATCAGCGCCCCGGGCAGGTGGTCCCAGGGGAACATCGAGCGGTAGCAGAGGAAGTCGAGCTCGCCGGCGATCAGCTTGGGGTAGTCGATCCCGCAGGAGCCCCAGGAGCGGACCAGCTCGACCTCGGCGTGCTCCTCCCCCGGCACGGGCAGGTAGCTCGCGCCGAGCGGTACGTCGCGCGGGCTGGGCGGTGGCGGGGTGAGCTGCACGCCGTTGCAGGTGACGCCGGCGCCACGCTCGACGACGTAGAGGCGGGAATGGATCGGCTGCCAGATCCAGCCGCGGACGGTCTGCGCGGAGCGAACCTCGGCCAGCATCACGGCGAAGTCGGCGCGCCCGCGCGCGAAGTTGCGGGTTCCGTCCACCGGGTCGATCACCCAGGCGTGTTCGGCGTACGGCAGCGCCTCCAGGCTGGACGGATCGGTGAAGACGCCCTCCTCGCCGACCACCAGGACGCCGGGGTCCGCATCGCGCAGGACGCGGGCGAGTTCCACTTCCGCGTCCCGGTCGGCCACGGTGACCAGGTCGCCGGGCTTCTTCTCCTGGATGTCGTCGGTGCCGAGCGCGCCGAACCGGGGCAGGATCAGCCTGTCGGCGACGTCGGCGAGGAGCTCCGACACCTGTTCGGTCTGCACTGCGGAACTCCTGGAAGGACGGGGAAGCGGGCCGATCCTCAGGCTAGCCGCACGGCGGGGAGGCACCTCACCTCGTCCGTTCTGCAAGCGCTGTCAGCCACGCTGCAACCAACCCCGAACGCCGCCGTAACCCTGACGTGACCCGGGAGGGGCACGCTGGCTGAAAAGGTGGTGAGGAGGATCACCATGGGCTACTGGGACCTTCCGCTCGAGGTCACGCCGCTGGAGGCACGCGGCCAGCTCGGCGGCTTCCTGCTGGTCGGCCGCTGGCCGAAGGACACCACCGAGTGGGCCCAGTTCCTGCTGCTCGCCGTGCAGGTGGCCGCGGTTCCGGGAATGCTGCCCGGCGGCAGCACGGTGTTCCGGGTGGTCGAGGACGTGCCCGAGGCGGCTCCGCGGGACACGATCGGGTTGGTCCTCGCCGAGGGCCCCCTGCTCGGCGACGCAGCGGTGGAACCCGGCCACTTCGCCAGCCTGCCGCCGGGCCTGGCGGTCCTGCACCCTCCGTCCAGCACGGTGACGAGCCTTCCGATGCACCCGACGGCGTCCGGCTGCCTGTTCCTGCCCGGGTTGCCGCACCTCGGCCTCACCCACCGCGCCGCCTGGATCGAGGCGGACAGCACCGGAAGGATCACTCGCCTCGCCAGCAGCGAGCGCGTGGACCCGATGTCGGACGCCGACACCGCGGTGCTGTCCACCCTGATCGCCGCCTGAAGCGATCGGGATCCCCTGATCCGGGTCAGGTGGTGACGAAGTCGATCAGGCGCTCCACCTCGCGCGGGAGCGCCGGCTCGAGGTCGCGCCAGTCGCGGACCCGGCCGAGGATCCACTGCCAGGTGGCGGCGATGTCGGCCTGCGAGGCGTAGGGACGGCCCAGCGCGCGGCTGATCCCGTGCTTCCACTCGATGTCGCGCGGCACGGACGGCCAGGCCTCGAGCCCGACGCGCTCGGGGCGCACCGCCTGCCAGATGTCGATGAACGGATGCCCCGTGATCAGGACATGCGCCGAGCCGACCTGCTCGACGATCCGGGTCTCTTTCGTCCCCGCGACCAGATGGTCGACCAGCACACCGAGCTTCCGTCCCGGTTCGGGCGCGAACTCCGCGACGATCGCGGGCAGATCGTCGATGCCACCGAGGAACTCGACCACCACGCCCTCGTTGCGCAGGTCGTCGCCCCAGATCTTCTCCACCAGTTCGGCGTCGTGGCGTCCCTCGACGTAGATCCTGGACGCGGCCGCGACCTTCGCGGGCCCCACGACCCCCACCCGCGAGCCGGACGCGGTGTGCGTGGGCGCGGTCGGGCGCTGGCGCGGCGGCGGCACCAGACTGACCGGCTGGCCGTCCAGCCAGAACCCCGGCCCGAACGGGAAGCTGCGCCGGGCGCCCTTGCGGTCCTCAAGGACCACCAGGCCGTTCTCCCAGCGCACGACGGCACCGCAGAACCCGGACGTCGGGTCCTCCACCACCATGCCGACGCTGACCGGGGTCTCGACCGTGACCGGCTTGCCGGCGCGCTGCCAGCCCGGGCTCAGGACGTCACGTTCGTAGCGCACCCGGACACCCTAGATGCCGCCGGCTGATTCGAGTACGTCAACCAGCCAGTTGTGGCCGAAAAGGGGACGGTTCTCTTTATCGGCCATCTGGCCGAAAAGAGAACCGTCCCCTTTTCGGTCAGTCGATGCCGAGATAGGTGCGCCGCACGCGGTCATCGCCGAGCAGGTTGCGGCCGGTGTCGGAGAACATGATCTGGCCCACCTCGAGCACGTAGCCCCGGTCGGCCAGCGACAGCGCTGCCTGCGCGTTCTGCTCGACCAGCAGGATGGTGACCCCCTCCGACTGCAGCTCCTGGATCGTCCGCATGATCGTC
The DNA here is from genome assembly GCA_002843035.1 of Actinobacteria bacterium HGW-Actinobacteria-5. Taxonomy (GTDB): domain Bacteria; phylum Actinomycetota; class Actinomycetes; order Propionibacteriales; family Propionibacteriaceae; genus Propionicimonas. The sequence goes on from PHEV01000037.1 coordinate 20,071, forward strand.
TGGGTCATGATCGGGCTGAGGCCCATGGACGGCTCGTCCAGCATCAGCAGCTTGGGCCGGCTCATCATCGCCCGGCCGATCGCCAGCATCTGCTGCTCACCGCCGGAGAACAGGCCCGCTGCCTCGGTGCGCCGATCCCCGAGCACCGGGAAGAGGTCGTAGACCCGGTCCATGTCGGAGCGGACGCCCGCCGGATCCTTGCGCGAGTAGGCGCCGAGCTTGAGGTTGTCCTCGACGGTCATCTGCCGGAACAGGCGACGCCCCTCGGGCGACTGCGCGATGCCGCGCTCGACGACCTTGTGCGCGGGCTGCCCGTCGAGGCGCTCCCCCTCGAACCAGATCTCGCCCGAGACCAGCTTCAACAGCCCCGAGATCGAACGCAACGTCGTGGACTTGCCAGCGCCATTGGTGCCAAGGAGCGTGACGATCTGGCCCTGCTCCACCGAGAAGCTGATCCCCTTGACCGCGTTCACCCGGCCGTAGGCGACGACCATCTCCTTCACCTCAAGCATCGGAGGCCCCCTTCCCGGAACCCGGTCCGGGTTGCTCGTACGGCGTGGTCTGCGGTGAACCGATGTAGGCCTCGATCACGCGCGGGTCGTTCTGGACGACATCCCCGACACCCTCGACGAGCACCTCACCGCGAACCAGGCAGGCCACCCGGTCGCACAGGTTGAAGATGAAGCGCATGTCGTGCTCGATCACCAGCACGGCCAGGCCCAGGTCGCGGATCTTGAAGATCAACTCCTCGGCCTGCCGGGTCTCCTGCGGGTTCATGCCCGCGGTCGGCTCGTCCAGCAGCAGCAACCGCGGGTCGGTGGCCAGCGCGCGGGCAATCTCGAGGCGCCGCTGGTCGCCGTAGGGCAGGTTGCGGGAGAGTTGGTTCTCGGTGCCGCTCAGCCCGACGAAGGCCAGCAACTCCCGGGCGCGCTCGGTGGAGGCCAGCTCCTCGTGGCGGTGCCGGGGCAGCCGGAACACGGCGTCGATCGCGTTGGTCTTCGTCCGGCAGTACATGCCCACCATGACGTTCTCCAGGGCGGTCATGTTGTGGAACAGCCGGATGTTCTGGAAGGTGCGTGCCATCCCCGTGCGCACCACCAGCCGGGGCTGCGGCGGCAGCGGTTCACCGGCGAAGAAGACCGTCCCCGAGGTCGGCTTGTACAGCCCGGTCAGGCAGTTGAAGAACGTGGTCTTGCCGGCACCATTCGGCCCGATCAGGCCAACGATCTCGCCGGTGTGCACCTGCAGGCTCACGTCGTTCACCGCACGCAGGCCACCGAACTGCATGGTCACGTTGCGGGCATCCAAGAGGAGCTCAGGCCCGCCTCCTGCCGCCGCACTCACGGCCTGCGTGATCGTGTCGCTGCTCATAGCACGAACCCCCCGGCTTCCGGGTAGAGATGGGCGTGGTGGGAGGTCAGCTCCTCCTCGACCTCCTCGGCCAGTTCCTCGTCAGTGTCGTGGAACTCCAGCTGGCGCCGCTCGTCCGGGACGATGCCCTCCGGGCGGAACCGCATCATGATCACCATCAGCAGGCCGAACAGGAGCAACCGGTAGTCGGAGAAGAAGCGCAGCTTCTCCGGCAGCAGCTTCAGGATCGTCGCGCCGACCAGGACGCCCATCACGGTGCCCATGCCGCCGAGGACCACGGCCGCCAGCAGGAACGCCGACTCAAGGAAGACGTACTGGTCCGGGGTCACCGACACGTCGTAGTGGGCCTTCACCGAACCGGCGACGCCGGCCAGGAAGGCGCCGCCGGCGAAGGCGAGCAGCTTCAGCGCGAAGGTGTTCACACCCATCGCCTCCGCGGCCAGCTCGTCCTCGCGAATAGCCACCCACCCGCGCCCGATCCGGGAGTGGTTGAGGTTGGTGAAGACCACGATGATCAGGGCGATCACGACCAGCATCAGCCAGTAGTAGTTCGCGAACCGGCCGATGTCGATGCCAAGGATCACGTGCGCCTTCCCGAAGTCGAACCCGAACAGGTTCAGGTCGGGGATGCCGGGGATGCCGTTCGAGCCGTTGGTCAGGTTCGGGCCATCGTTGCCGTCAAGGTTGTTCATGGTGATCCGGAAGATCTCCCCGAACGCGAGCGTGACGATGGCCAGGTAGTCGCCGGAGACCCGCAGCGTCGGGGCCCCGATCAGCAGGCCCAGCAGGGACGCCACAGTGCCGGCGATCAGGACCGTGACGATGAACGGCGGCGACCACTTGATCGTGGCGAACGCCGACTCCGAGAGCACAGCCGCGGTGAACGCGCCCGCCCCGAGGAAGGCGATGTAGCCGAGGTCGAGCAGGCCGACCAGGCCCACCACGATGTTCAGGCCGAGCGCGGTGGCTGCGAAGATCAACACCTGGGAGGCGACCGACATGTTCGCGTCCGACCCGTTCTGGGTGAACGGGAAGGCGAACGCCACCACGAAGGCCGAGAGCACCAGGATCCGGTTGTTGGCCGCTGCGGCGATGCCCAGCCAGCCGAACACGCCGAACTGCCGCAGCACCATCACCATGCCGACAACGAAAGCCGCGAACATCAAGAAGTCGTCCGCGTCCTCGAAACCGAGGATGTAGGCCGCTCCGAACAGCAGCAGCGCCATCAGCACCACGATGCCGAGAATCTGCAGCCACTTCGGGCTCTTCACCCGGTACAGGGTCGGTTCGGGCGAGTCGGGCAGGAACAGGGTGGCCGCGACGGCCATGATGCCGCCGACCAGGGCCAGCCAGCCGCCCGGGTCGACGTTGACCAGCCCGCCCAGGCCGATCGCGATGGCCGCGACGGCCACCGCGACAACGATCAGGGACATGATCGACGCCGTCTTCGCGGTCGTGTTCCACGCGACGACCTTCGCCCCCTTGCCGAGTCGCTGCTTGCCGACCAACGGGATCGCCAGCAGCAGGATCAGCAGCAGCGGAAGGACCGCGAAGAAGAGCTGCAGCGGCGACGGCGCCCCGTAGAAGGTCATGTCGTCCAGCGCCTCGGGGGCGTAGGCCCACGGCAGCAGGATCGACACGAGCATCAGCACGCCGCCCGTGATGCCCAGGGCGCGCGCGGGGTAGCGGAAGCGGATCTTCAGCTCGTCCGGAATGACAACCCTCATGCCCGGTCCACCACCTTCGCGCCGAGCAGGCCCTGTGGCCGGAAGACCAGCACCAGGATCAGCAGCACGAACGCCCAGACGTCCTTCCAGGCCGAACTGCCGAACTGGCCGGGGATGAACGTGGTGGCCATCGCCTCAGCGACGCCGAGCACCAGGCCGCCGACGACGGCACCGTTGATGTTGCCGATGCCGCCGAGCACGGCGGCTGTGAAGGCCTTGAGGCCGGCCAGGAAGCCCATCTTGAAGTCGATGTTGCCGTAGCGCAAACCATGGGCCACGCCTGCGATCGCAGCGAGCGCCGCACCGACCGCGAAGGCCGCCATGATCACCTTGTCCACGTTGATGCCCATCAGGCGCGCGGTGTCGGGGTCCTGGGAGGTCGCCACCATCGCGCGTCCGGTCTTGGTGCGATTGACGTAGTACCACAGGAACACCCAGCAGACGACCAGCGCGGCCAGGGTGAAGACCGCGGTCATCTGGATCAGCACGCCGCCGACCTGGATGGTCTCGCCGGAGATGCCGGGGACGCTCGGGAAGGGGATCGCGCTCTTCGCGTCCGGGAACCCGGGGATGTAGCCGTAGAAGAGCCGGACGAACTCCTGCAGGAAGACCGAGACACCGATGGCTGTGATCAGGGGGGCCAGCCGGGGCGCGTTCCGCAGCGGGCGGTAGGCCCAGCGCTCGGTGAGCAGCGCGACCGCCACCGAGGCGATGATGCCGCCGATGATCATCACCGGCAACAGCACCAGAATGGAGAGGGGTGCGCTCCAGTCCGTGGGTTGGCCCATCACCATCCAGGTGGCGTAGGCGCCGAACGCCCCGATCATGAAGATCTCGCCGTGCGCGAAGTTGATCAGCTGCACGATGCCGTAGACCACGGTGTAGCCGACCGCGATCAGGGCGTACAACGAGCCGAGCGATAGCCCGTTGATCAGCTGTTGGAAGAACAGGTCCACGTGAGCAGCACCCCTCTGCTGAATTGGGTCGACCCGTCGGCGTCCACGTGCGGTAGACGCCGACGGGTCAGCATGGTCAGGACTTCAGTTCGCCGGTCTTCTCCGCGGCCCAGGCGCCGCTGACGACCTTGTACACCGTCAGGACGCGGGAGGTGGAGTCACCGAACTGGTCGAAGGCGACCTTGCCGGTGGCACCGTCGAAGCTGACGTTCGCCATCGCATCGATGGTCGCCTGACGGGCCGACTTGGCGTCGGTCGCGTCCTTGAGGCTGACCTTCAGGGCGTTGATGATGGCGTTCGCGGCGTCGTAGGCGTAGGCGCCGTAGGCGGCGTAGGGCTCAGAGAAGCCCGCTGCCGAGTAGGCGCTGACGAAGGCCTTGGCCGAGTCGAGGCTGTCGACTGGGGCGCCGACCGAAGTGGCCAGGTCACCGTCGGTGCCGCCGAGCTTGATGAAGTTCGGGTCGTAGATGCCGTCGCCACCCATCAGCGGGACGTTGAGCCCGGCTGCCTTCATCTGCTTCGACAGCGGACCGGCCTGCGGGTACTCACCGCCGTAGTACACGGCCTCCGGCGAAGTGGTCTTCACCTTGGAGATCACCGCGGAGAAGTCCTTGTCCTCCGGGTTGATCGTCTCGGCGTCGGTGATCGTGCCGCCGCCAGCCTTGAACGCGGTGGTGAACGCCTCGACCAGGCCCTGACCGTAGGCCTTCTTGTCGTGGATCGTGGCGACCTTCTTGATCCCGCTCTCGAGCAGGTACTGCGCCGCGAACGGGCCCTGAACCGAGTCGGTGGTGCAGGTGCGGAAGTAGTTCGGGTACGGCCGCTTCGGGTTGGCCAGATCCTCACCCTGGGTCAGGGTGGGATTGGTGTTCGCCGGGGAGACCTGGACGATGGTGGCGGAGGCGAGCACCGGAATCACCGTCTGCGCGACGGAGGAGTTCAGGGTGCCGACCACGCCGACGACGGTGTCATCGCTGGAGAGCTTGGTGGCGGCGTTCTTGCCGACGTCCGGAGTCGCCTGATCGTCCTGGGGGCTGAGCTTGAGCGTCCAGCCGGGAATGGCATTGGACTCGTTCGCCTGCCGGATGGCCAGGTCGACGGAGTTGCGGATGCCGAGACCCAGGGCGGACAGGTCGCCCGAGAGCGGGCTGATCACGCCGATCGTGGCAACCTTGTTGCTGCTGCCACCGCTGCTGCTCGCAGTGTCGGCCCGGGAGCCACAGCCGGCGAACGCCAGGGAAGCCGCGACCAGGGCGACTCCCACCAGCTTGAACGAGTGCTTGTTCAATTTCCCTCCTCATGTGCATGGGACCCGACCTACCGGGTTGGGCAAGGCTACGGGTGCGGAACCATTTGAGCACCCGTTTATCTCGAAGTTGTTACAGAACCGTTGTGTGCTTCGGTGTTACCGAATCGTTAGCGAACAATGCCCCGGGCAAGGTGTTTCAGCGCCGAACGAGTGCTTCAGTCGAGCAGATCGCGCACCACGGCGTCCGCGAGCAGCCGCCCACGAAGGGTCGGACGCAAGCGTCCGGCGGCCACCTCACCCAGACCGGAGGCGACCAGGGAGGGCACCCGCGCCTGCTCGGCCGCGGTCAGCACGTCCAGCGGAAGTCCCTGCGCGAGGCGCAGCTCGAGCAGGACCCGCTCGACGCGGCGCTGCCCGGCGTCCAGCACCTCGCGGGCCTGCGCGGGCGATGTCCCCGCCGCGAGGCGCGCGGTGTAGTCACG
>PHEV01000038.1 GCA_002843035.1 Actinobacteria bacterium HGW-Actinobacteria-5
CCCTCGGCGTCGCGCTGGCGCTGTGGGCCACCGGCGTCCTCACGCTCACTCAGGCGCTGGCCGGCTTCGGCGACCCGACCGTGATCTTCATCGCCACCCTGTTCATCGTCTCGGAGTCGCTCGACTCCACCGGCGTCACCGCGTGGGCGGGCCAGCAGGTGATCAGCCGGGGCGGCGAGAAGCGGACGCCGCTGCTGGTCGTCGTCTGCCTGCTCGTCGCCGTCCTGACCGCCCTGATCAGCGTGAACGGCGCTGTCGCCGCGCTGGTCCCCGTGGTCGTCGTCGTGGCGATCCGGGTCGGGCTCGCCCCCAGCCAGATGCTGATGCCGCTGGCGTTCTCCGCCCACGCCGGCTCGATGCTCGCCCTCACCGGCACGCCGGTGAACATCATCGTCAGCGAGGCCGCCGCGGACGCAGGGGCCCGCCCGTTCACCTTCTTCGAGTTCGGCCTCGTCGGGCTGCCGCTGCTGGTCGGCACCATCGCGATCATCGTGCTGCTCGGGAACCGCCTGCTCCCCCACCGCGCCCCGACCGCGCTGCCCGCCGACGTCGGGAACCACGCCCGCACCCTGCGCGAGCAGTACGCGCTCCCTGAGGACACCGAACTCCTCGGGGTCCGCAAGGGCGTCACCGAAGTAGTCATCCCGCCCCGGTCGGAGCTGATCGGCCTGCACCTGTTCCCCGGCATGACCACCCCCAGCGGCGACCTCGTCGTCCTCGGGCTGCAGCGGGCGGGCGAGGACCTCACCGGAGCGGACGCCGTGCTGCGGGCCGGCGACACGCTGCTGTTGCGCGGCACCTGGGAACACCTGGAACGGCACACCGCCGGGCCCGAGGTGCTGGTCGTCGACGATCCGGACGGCCTGCGCCGCTCGGTCCCGCTCGGCGCGGGAGCCAAGCGGGCGATCGGCATCCTCGCCGCCATGGTCGTGCTGCTGGCGACGGGCGTCGTGCCGCCCGCCGTGGCCGGGTTGCTGGCCGCGGGCGCGATCGTGCTGACCAAGGTGCTCACCCCCACCGAGGCCTACCGCTCGGTGTCCTGGACGACCGTCGTGCTGGTCGGAGGGATGATCCCGCTATCCACAGCGTTCATCTCCACGGGCACGGCCGACCTGATCGCGAGCGGCCTGCTGAACCTGATCGGCGACGCCTCGCCGAGGCTGGCGCTGCTGGCGATGTGCGTGCTCACGGTCGTGCTCGGCCAGCTGATCTCGAACACCGCGACCGTGCTGATCATGGTGCCGATCGCGACCGTACTGGCCGCCGACCTGCAGGTCTCGGTGCTGCCCTTCATGATGGCGCTCACCGTCGCCGGCGCTGCGTCCTTCCTCACCCCGGTCGCCACGGCGGCCAACACCATGGTGATGGAGCCGGGCGGCTACCGGTTCACCGACTACTGGAAGCTGGGCCTGCCGCTGCTGGCGCTGTTCCTCGCGGTGGCAGTGTTCTGGGTGCCGGTGGTCTGGCCGTTCTGAGGGGTCGGAGTGCAACAGAACATCCCGCTCGCCGTCGTCCTCACGGTGCTCGCCTCGGTGGCGCTCGCCGTCGCGTCCGTCGTCCAGCACGTCGCGGTCGGAGCCACCGCGGCGAAGCCCGGCACCAAGCTGTCCGGGAAGGAACTGCTCGCGGTCATCCGCAATCCCCGATGGCTCGGCGGGCTGGCGCTCACCGGGGTGGGCGCCGTGCTGCAGATGACCGCGCTGCTGCTGGCGCCGGTGACGGTGGTGCAGCCGATCGGCGTCCTGGCCGTCCCCTGGACGATCCTGCTCGCCGCCCGCGTGCACCGCACTCCGATCACCCCCACCATCTGGGGCGCGGCCGGCCTGACCGTGTTCGGGACGACCGGCTTCGCCTGGGTGGCGATCAGCCATGCCGCCCCCTACCCCGTGCTCAACGACACCTGGCTGGTGGTCGGAACGCTCGCCGGATTCGGGGTGGCCGCGGCGCTGGCCCTGGCCGGCGCCCGCGGCCCGCTGGCGTGGCGCTGCCTGGCCTGGTCAGCAGCCGCGGCCGTGGTCTACGGGGCGGAGTCGGGTGTGGTCAAGGCGATCGGCCACTACGTCGCCACCCGTCCCTGGCTCGCCTCGCCCACCTTCTGGTTCCTGGTCGCCTCGATCGTCGCCGGCATGGTGCTGGCCGGCATCTGGATCCAGCAGGGCTACGCATCCGGGCCGGCGGAGATCGTGGTCGGAACGCTGAACGCGGCCGGCCCCGTCGCCGGGGTCGCCTACGGAGTCGCCGTACTCGGCGAGGGCATCAACATCACCGCGACCGCTGCGCTGCTGATGCTCGGTTGCGCCGCCGTGGCCCTGTGGGGAGTCGTGCTGCTGTCCCGGTTCCACCCCGGCGACCCCGACACGGCCACGGTGGCGCAGCCGTCGCCGTCCGGGCGGCATGATGAGCACTGACAAGTCGAGGGAACCGGGGAAGCCATGAATGCAGTGCTCGCGTTCGTCGTCGTCATGCTGGTGTGGACGGTCAGCGACTGGATCGCCAAGCAGACCAGATCGCTGCTATCGAGCCTGTTCGTGGCCTCGCTCATCTTCCTGATCGGCTTCATGACCGGAGTGTTCCCCGAAGACCTGCTGCAGGCATCCTCGCTGCTCGGCCTCGCCGGCGCCGTGGTCGGCATGATCATCGTCCACCTCGGCACGATGATCAGCCTCGACGACTTCAAGAAGCAGTGGAAGACCCTGCTGATCGGCATCGCCACGGTGATCGGCATCGGCGTCCTGCTCGCCCTCGCCGGCGTGCTCTTCGGCGGTGTCCGGTCGCCCAGCGACTACGCCGACCTGATCACCACCGGGGTGTCCACAGTCCGCGACTACGTGATTGCCGGCACCGGCGCGCTGTCGGGCGGCACCATCTCCGTCCTGATCGTGCAGGAGGCGGCGCTGGGCGTCGGCCTGACCACTGTGGCGGCCTTCCCGGTCCTGATCGCGGCGCTGCAGGGCCTGGTCGGCTTCCCGCTCACCTCGCTGATCCTGCGCCGCGAGGCTGCCCGGCTGCGCGACGAGTACCGGGCCGGACGGCTTGAGGTACCCGCAGTGGTCGAGGCCGGCCCCGCCAGCGAGGGACGTCTGCCGTCCTTCCTGCGGACGACGCCAGGGACGCTGTTCAGCGTGGGCGTCGTCGTGCTGGTCAGCATCGGGATCAACAACCTCACCAACGGCATCCTGAACACCTTCGTCGTGGCCCTGGTCCTGGGCATCACCCTGCGCACCACCGGGGTGTTCAAGGCGTCGGTACTCTCCGGCATCGATGCCTTCGGACTGATGATGCTGGCGATCATGATCATGGTCTTCGGCCCGCTGGCCACGCTCAAACCCGCCGACCTGGCGGCCCTGGCCGTCCCGCTGCTGGCGGTGTTCGTGTTCGGGGTCCTCGGAATCGTGCTGTTCTCCGCCGTCGTCGGCAAGCTGCTCGGCTACAGCGTGCCGATGTCTGTGGCGATCGGCCTCACCTCGCTGTACGGATTCCCCGGCACGATGATCCTCTCCCAGGAGGCGGCGAAGGGCGCCGGCGAGAACGCCGACGAGGTCGCCGCGATCGAGGGCGAGATCCTGCCGAAGATGATCGTCGCCGGCTTCTCCACCGTCACGATCACCTCCGTCGTGGTGACGAGCATCATCGCGGCCGGTATCGGACGCTGACCTCAATCCTTCGGGGTGGCCGGGAAGGGCGTGACCACCACGGGGCTCCGGGCAGAAAAAGTGGTTCCTGCCCGGGGGGATGGGGCAGGAACCTGAGTCGAGTATAGGTTGCGTTGCGGGCGCGTGTCACCCCAATGGGTGACACGCGTCCGGGCTTTTTTCAGTTCGCGTTCGCGTTCGCGGCCTCGGCCTCGGCCTTCAGCTTCTCCATGTCGAGGGCCTTCACCTGCTCGACCAGGCCCGTGAACTGGCTCTTGTTGAGGGCTCCGGCCTCGCGGTAGACGAGGTAGCCCTCACGGAACGCCATCAGCGTCGGGATCGAGGAGATCCCCAGCCCACCGGCGAGCGCCTGCTCGGCGTCGGTGTCGACCTTGGCGAAGACGGCATCCGGATGCGCCTCGGACACCGACTCGAAGACCGGGCCGAACATCCGGCAGGGTCCGCACCACGCGGCCCAGAAATCGACGAAGACGACGTCGTTGTCCTTGATGGTGTCAGCGAAGTTGGCTTCGGTGACGGTCGTGGTTGCCATGGATGGGATTCCTTCAGTGTCGGGAACTACTCGGAGCGTCAACGCCTGAGCGCCACCACGCTATTCCCGGCACCAGGGCTGGTCATCCGGCAGCGACGAAGATGTGTTCCGCGGTGGCGGCGGGCAGCACGGCTTCCTTGTCGCCCTCGCCCAGCACCAGCGAACCTCCGACCAGCACCGCCCGGACGGGCTGCCCCGGCATCGCCCCGGCCGCCCGGATCGCTGCCAGTTGCCCGGGCTCGTTCTGCAGGTGCTCGCCCAGCCTTCGCACCTCGACCTGGTGCGGGTCGCCGTCGGCCAGCCGCAGCGAGAGCAGTTCGGTGCCGTCCAGGAAACCCTCGGGGCCGGGCTCGAAGCCCAGTTCGGCGAGCCCGGGGATCGGGTTTCCGTACGGCGAGCGCACGGGGTGGTCGAGGATGGCCACGAGCCGGCGCTCGACATCGGTGGAGATGACGTGCTCCCAACGGCACGCCTCCTCGTGGACGAGCGTCCAGTCGAGCCCGATCACGTCGGTGAGCAGCCGCTCGGCGAGCCGGTGCCGCCGCATCACCCGCGCCGCCAGCTCCAGTCCCTTGGGGCTGAGCACGAGGTGGCGATCGGGATGCACGCTGACCAGACCGTCGCGCTCCATCCGGGCGACCGTCTGGGACACCGTCGGTCCGCTCTGGCTGAGCCGCTCCGCAATCCGCGCCCGCAACGGAGGGACGCCCTCCTCGCCGAGCTCGTAGATCGTACGCAGGTACATCTCGGTCGTGTCGATGAGGTCGCTCATGCTCTCCTCCCTGCGGGTCGGTTGCCAGACTATAGCCATGGGAGCGCTGCAGGGGTCGAGAACCGTGCGGGTGGATGCATCCCGCCTCGCGGGGTGGCTGGACGGCTTCGCCACGCGTCACGGGGAGCCCCGGATCGCCGTGTCCACCGAAGCGGTCGTGCTGCACGCTCCCGACGGGGCTACCGCCCGGATCGCCCTGCCCTGGGGTCCGCTGGACGGCGTCGACCCGCTCACCGAACTGGTCGAGGCGGCGAGCCGGCAGCGGGTGGTCGGCGCGCTGATCGTCCGGCGGAGGGCCCACGGGGTGGGGGTGTTCGAGGGCGAGGTGCTGGTCGCCGGACGGCACGGCAGCCATTACGTGCAGGGACGCACCAAGGCCGGCGGCTGGTCACAGCAGCGCTACGCCCGGCGCCGCGCCAACCAGGCCGAGCGGTCCTTCGACGCCGCCGCGGACGACGCTGCCACCGTGCTGCTGCCCGAGATCGACCGGCTCGAGGCGCTGGTCACCGGCGGCGAGAGGGCCGCCGTGGCCGCTGTCCTCGCCCATCCGGGCCTGGAGCGACTGGCGGACCCGGCGCTGCGGCGCGGGTTCGGCACCATCGCCACGCCCGACCCGAACGCAGGGGTGCTCGCCGGGTTCGGCGCGGTCCTGCGGCAGGTGCCGATCGAGCTGAACGAACTGGCCTGATGAGGATGCATGCCGGCCAGCTGGAGGTCTCGCCCGCCCAGGCACACTCCCTGCTGGCCGACCAGTTTCCCGCACTGGCCGGACGGACCGTGCGCCGGGGTGATCGACGTCGGCGACTTCGGCCCCGCCGACCCCGCGCTCGACCTGGTCTGCGCGTGGCACCTGCTCGACCGGGAAGGGCGGCAGGTGTTCCGCGACCGGCTCGGCGTCCCGGACGCGCAGTGGGAGCGGGGAAGGGCGTGGGCCCTCGCACAGGCGCTGGGCCCGCCCTGGTACTACGAGCGCAGCAATCCGGCGATGGCGCGGCTGGGACTTCGCACGCTCGAGCGGGTTCTCGCTGGCGAGCTGGCGGACGCCTAGGCGCGGCGGGCGAACACGACCACGGCCGCCACCAGGGCGAGCGCTCCGGCAGCGCCCAGCGCGATCACCTGGTTGGTGTTGTCGGGCGCCACGTCCGGGGAGTTGTCCACGGTGCCGTCGTCCGGGGTCACCTCGGAGATGGGTGACGCTGAAGCGGAAGTGGTGGCGTTCCCGGTAGCGGTGGCAGTGGCGCCGGGCGTCGGCGAGGGGGACGCAGCGTAGGCGAGAGTAGAACCGGTGCCGAACCCGACGGCCAGACCCAGAGCAAGCCCGGCCACGGCCCGGCGAACAGCCACCATCATGGCCCGGAGCCTACCGCCCCAGCCCCAACACACTGCCCAGCACCACGAGCATGAGCAGCAGCAGCAGCGCCCCGGTCACGATGAGGTGACGGGATCGCGGGTTCACGGCCCCAATCTATGCCTGCTCGATTAGCGTTGGTACATGGGATCGGTGCGGCTCTACGCCATCGCCATCGACGAGGTCCGCGACATCTTCCGGGCGAACGCCGAGGCATCCGCCCGGCTGCGGGAGGTTGCCGCCGAGAGGTTCGACGGCACCGCGCCCGCCATGCCCGGCCTGCTGGGCAAGCTCGGGCCGGTCTTCCGCAGGGCTCCCGACGCCCCCGTGGTGCGTCCGGACGTGCCGAACGGCTCCGACGTGGACACCCTGCTCGCCGGACGCTACGTCGCACCCCACCGGCTGGCGCCCTGCTGGATGCTGCTCGAGGCATGGATCGAATCGCTCGCCTGGGGCAACGCCGGCCGGGAAGTCACCGAGGCGCAGATCGACGAGTTCGATTTCGACCTCGTCCGCGCCGGCGTCCCGACCAGATACGGCCTGCGCAGCCTGCTGAGGACCGGGCTGGGCATCGCGCTGATGCCGTCTCCCGGCCTCGCCGCCGGGTGGGTCAGCCTCGATCATGTGCAGGCGATGGCAGCGGCGTGGCGTCAGGCCGTCCCCAGTCTCGAAGAGGCGCACCAGGACGCGGCGTCGCGGCTGCTGGCGTGGTTCGACAACTTCCCCGGCTGGGTCTCGGCCGCGGGGCAGCAGCAGCGCCAGCCGCCCGACCTGGTGGCGATCCTGCGCGCCTGAGCCACGGCGGCGGCGCCGAAGGGGTGCGCCCGGATACTTCCCGATTTCGACCTGTGCGCCGCCGGGAGTAGTAGACTGACCGACGGTCGGTCAACTACAGCCCCGGAGGAGGTGCGATGCCCCGAACCGCAGCCCCGCGACGCAGGATCACCAAGGATCCGGAGGTCCGGCGCGAGGAGCTGCTCGATGTCGCGCTGCAGTTGTGCCGCACCGAGGGCTTCGAATCGATGAACGTCGAGCAGGTGACGCAGGCGGCCGGAGTGGCGAAGGGCACCTTCTACCACTACTTCGCCTCGAAGGACGCCCTGCTCGAGCAGATCGTGCAGCGTTTCGGGGACGCGCTGTTCGACCACCTCAACGCCGCCGCGTCCGGGCTCACCGGTACGGGTGCCGAGCGGCTCACGTCGATCATGGCGGCGGCGGCCGGCTACAAGCTCGCCCAGTCGGACATCACCTACGCCTCGTTCCTCTACCGGCCGGAAAACCTCGCCCTGCGCCACCGGCTGTTCGCCATCTGGCGCGAACGGGCCCGACAGGTGCTGGAGCCGGTGATCCGTGGCGGCGCCGTGGACGGCTCCTTCCGGGTGACCTACGCCGACGGCGCCACCGACATCGTGTTGCTGCTCTGGTTCGATGCCGCCGACCGGCTCTGGGAGCGCGCACTGCTCGCTCCGGACGCCGACAGCTTCGTCACCGTGATGATCGAGGGAGCCGGGGCGATCTACCAGGCGCAGGAGCGGATCCTCGGCCTCCCCGAGGGCACCTTCAGCCTTCCGGTCACTCCCGAGTTCATCGAGATGACCAAACAGCTCTTCGAATCGATCGACAGGACGCAGTCATGAAGCGCAAGACCCTGATCGCCACCGGCATCACCGCTGCCGCGGTGCTCGCCCTCGGCGGCGGCTACGCCTATTCCGTCACCAACAACCGGCCGGTCGTGGGGGTGGCGCAGGCCGCGGTCGCCCCGATGAGCGTCACCGTGAGCGCATCGGGCTCACTCGTGGCCGCCCGTTCGGCCGGGGTGTACCCACCCGCGGCGGGCACCATCGCGTCGGTGAAGGTGCACGACGGCGACAAGGTCTCCGCCGGCGACACCCTGGCCGTGATGGCGAAGGGGCCGCTGAACCTCGCCGTTGCCCAGGCGAAGGCCGCCCACACCGCGGCGCGGGCCCAGCTCGCCGCGGTCAACAACGGCGTGCCCAGCGCGATTCAGCGCTCCGCGGCGGACGCTGCGCTGTCGGCGGCCCGCTCGCAGGTCACTACGGCGAACCGGAACTACGCGGACTACCTCGCCGACTACCAGGACGCGAGTTCGTCCGAGCAGAAGTCGATGCGTGCCATGTTGCGCACGCTGAGGACGGGGAAGGCGACCGCGCAGGCCGCGCTGAAGTCGGCGCAGGCCGGCCTGGACACGCTGTCGGTCGCCGGACGGGTCTCGCTGGCTCGCACCGCGGCGAGCCAGGCCGTGTCGGCCACGGCCAAGGCCCTCGCGATCGCCAACGACAACCTGGCCGCCGCAACGCTGAAGGCCCCGTTCGACGGCACCGTGGTCCTGCACGGCACGGTCGAGAAGGGCTCCGGCCTGACCCCGGGCGTGGCCCCGTTCGCGGTCGTCGACCCCAACCGGATGGAGTTCGAGGCGCAGGTCTTCGAGACCGACATCGCCAGCGTCCAGGTGGCCCAGAAGGCCACGGTCAGGCTGGACGCCTTCAGCACCGCGTTCACCGGGGCCGTCGTGCGTGTCCAGGCAAGTCCGGTCACCACCACCACCGGCACGGTCGCATTCCCGGTCCGGGTCTCGCTGGAGACGGGCGACGCCCGGCTGTTCCAGGGCATGAGCGGCTCGGCCGACATCGAGGTGCAGTCGATCCCCGACGCCCTCACGGTCCCGATCGAGTCGGTGCTCACCACCGGGGACGCGACAACGGTGTTCGTGCTGGACGCCAACGACGTCGCACATGCCACGCCGGTGAAGATCGGCGCGTCCACCGACACCACCGCCCAGGTGCTCAGCGGGCTCTCGGCCGGCGACCGCGTGGTCACCACCGGCGCGTCCGCCCTGTCCGACGGCCAGCGGGTCTCGCCGAAGTGAGCCGGGAATGAGCGAACAGCCGACCCCGATCGTCGAGATCGCCGGCCTGACCAAGGTCTACGGCAGCGGCGTGACCGAGGTGACCGCCCTGGACGCCGTCGCCCTCCGTGTGCCGGAGGGACAGTTCATCACGGTGATGGGCCCCTCGGGCTGCGGCAAGTCGACGCTGCTGAACCTGCTCGGCGGCCTGGACACCCCCACCGACGGCACGATCAGCATCGACGGCCAGGCCCTCGGCGACCTGCCCGACGACCGGCTCACCGAGTTGCGTCGGCGCCGGATCGGCTTCGTGTTCCAGTTCTTCAACCTAATCCCGGTGCTGACCGCGGTGGAGAACGCGTCCCTGCCCTTGCGGCTCGACGGTGTGAAGGACGCCGAGGAGCGTGCGGTCGCGTGGCTGGAGCGGGTGGGGCTCGGCGATCGGCTCCACAACCGCCCCGACCAGCTCTCCGGCGGACAGCAGCAACGGGTGGCCATCGCCCGCGCCCTGTCCACCGAACCCGCGCTGGTGCTGGCCGACGAACCGACCGGCAACCTGGACTCCCGCTCGGCGAGCGAGATCGGCGAGTTGCTCAGCCAGGTCAGCACCCAGTGGGGCCGCAGCGTCCTGATGGTCACCCACGACCCCCGGATCGCCAGCTACGCCCAGCGCCTCGTGCTGATGCGCGACGGCAGGGTGGTCGACGACGTGGAGCTGGACGGCAGCCACGACGGGCCGCGCCAGGCCCTGGAGAGGGCCGGCCTGCTATGACCCTCACCCTTGCCTGGCGGTACCTGCGCGGACGCGGCGCCCGCTCGCTGCTGACCACGCTGGCCGTCGTGTTCGGGGTGATGCTCACCTTCGGGCTGAACGGCATCCTCCCCGCGATGATGGAGGCGTTCACCCACAACCTGCTCTCGGCCGCCGGCAAGGTCGACCTGACCGTCACCAGCTCGTACAACCAGCCGTTCCGCCCGGACGTGGTGAACACCCTGCTGCGGGTGCCGGGCGTGGCCGTCGCCAGCCCCGGCGTGCAGCGCACCGTTCCGCTCCCGGCGTCCGCGGATGCCGGCCCGGACGCGCTCGCCCAGCTCGTGGTGAGCGGGATCGACCTGGCGACCGCGGCGCGGGTGCACGACTTCCCGCTCGCGTCCGGCCGCATGCTGGGTCCGGCCGACACCGCGGCGGTCGTGATGAATGCCGACCTCGCCGACGAACTCAGCCTGGGCCTGGGCGACCGGCTCGTCCTGCCCGCCGCGGCCGGCACGGCCCGGTTCACCGTCGTGGGACTGCTCAGCACCGCGACCGTGCCCGGGCAGGAGCAGGTCTTCCTCACCCTGCCCGCCGCGCAACAGCTGCTCGGGCTGGGCACCCGGATCACCCAGGTCGAGGCCGTGTTCGCCCCGGGCGCGGACCGCACACAGACCGAAGAGCAGGTGGCTGCGGCGCTCGGCCAGGACTACCAGGTGGGCGGACTTTCGACGGAGTCGTCACTGATCGCCTCGCTGCAGACCGCCCAGGTGGCGTTCAACATGTTCGGCATCTTCGCCCTGGCCACGGCCGGATTCATCATCGCGAACTCGTTCCGCACGGTGGTCGCGGAGCGGCGGCGCGACATCGGCATGCTGCGCGCGATCGGCGCCCGGCGGCGCACGATCATGCGGCTGTTCCTGGCCGAATCCCTGTTCCAGGGCATCATCGGCACGGCGCTGGGCATCGCCGCCGGGTGGGCGATGGCCCTCGGCTACTTCGTGGCGATGGGGCCGATCGTCCAGTCGTTCATCCACATCGACATCGGCGGGCCCGTGTTCACCCCGGCCACGTGGGCGATGTCGATCCTGCTCGGCGTCGGAGTGACGGTGGCTGCGGCGCTGTTGCCCGCCCGTGCGGCCGGCCGGGTCACGCCCCTGGAGGCGATGCGGCCACAGCTCGGCGAGGTGTACGAGCGTCGGGTCGGACGGCAGGCGTGGATCGGCACGGGCCTGGTGGTGGCCTCGCTGTTCGGGCTGACCACCGGCTCGTCCGGCCTGATCGGGCTCGGAGCGGTCGTGTTCCTGGTCGGCTTCGCGATGCTGGCGCCCGCCGTGGTGAACCCGCTCGCGGAGTGGGCGTCCCACCCGCTGGAGGTGCTGTTCTCCCGCGAGGGCTCGATCGCCCGCAGCAACCTGCAGCGCAACCCGGGACGCAGCGGCATCACGGTGACGGCGGTGATGCTCGGCCTGGCCTCGATCGTGGCGACGATCAGCATGGTCACCTCGATCTTCGCCGGGTTCACTTCCTACCTGGACAAATCGCTGTCCTCGGACTACCTGCTCATGCCGCAGTCGATCATCCTCGCCCAGGGCAACGTGGCAGCCGGACCGCGGCTCGCCGGCGAGGTGAAGGCCGTACCCGGAATCGGGGCGGTGTCCACGTTGCGGCTGGCGCAGGCGAAGTCCGACGGAGGTGATGTGCAGGTGCTCGGCATCGACCCGCAGACCTACCTGAGCGTGGCCGACTTCGACTGGAACACCGGCTCCTCGGACGCTGCGATCGCGCAACTGGCGTCCGGACGCTGGCTGATCGCGAACGGCATCTATGCGACCCAGCACAACCTGGTCGCGGGCCAGGCACTCGTCCTGAACACGCCGAACGGCCAGCGCACGTACCATCTGGCCGGGATCGGCAACGACTACCTGAACGCCAAGCTGTCCACGCTGTACACCTCGCAGGCGAACCTGGAGCGGGACTTCAACGTGACCGCGGACATCCTGGTGATGGCGAACCGGACGGCCGGCGCGGACGCGACCACGACGACGGCGCTGCTGCAGAAGGTGGCGGCCGACTACCCGGCGTTCCGGCTCTACGAGTCGGAGTCCTGGCGGGCGGAGCAGATGAAGACGTTCAGCTCGACGATCGTGATCTTCGACGCTCTGGTGGCGGCGCTGGCGCTGCCGTCGTTGCTGGCCCTGGTGAACACGCTCGCGATCAGCGTGCTGGCCCGCACCCGCGAGATCGGCATGCTGCGCGCCGTCGGCGCGACCCGACGGCAGATCCGCCGGATGGTGATGGCCGAGTCGCTGCTGCTGAGCGTGATCGGCACCGGCTTCGGCGCGATCGCAGGGCTGTGGCTGGGCTACGCGCTGGTTGCGGCGATGCGCGGGCTCGGCTGGGAGATGCCGTATTCGTTCCCGTGGGCCGGTCTGGTCACCACGGTCGTGGTCGGCATCACCTTCGGCGTCCTCGCCGCGCTGGGACCCGCCCGCTCGGCCGCGAAGCTCGATGTGGTGGCCGCGCTGCACCAGGAATGATCAGCCGGGTCCCGGGCGTCCGGCCTCACTCCGCTTCCGGACGGTAGGCGGCAATCCTCCGGAGCAGCGCATCTCCGGCGCGACGAACGGCCACGACGTCGGCCGTCTGACGGATCTCCCGCTCGGCGTCGGCGATGACCAGCCGGGCCTCGTCCGCGATCTCGCTGAGCCGCGTCCAGTCGTGGCGGACGATGACGGCGCAGGTGCCGAGCAGTTCCAGCATGGCCAGGTCGACCGTCGGCTCACCGGCGCCGTAGCGGCGAACGAGGCCGCACATCGTGCCGAGATACTCGCCGAAACGGCGGCTGGGGACGATGACGACCACCTTCTCCCGCGCCCAGACCACGCGCGGCCCCAGGTGGTGCCGTGCCATCGCGGCGAAGATGACCGCCATGTGGTCGATCGCCTGGACCGCGGTGTAGGGGTCGTTGACGGCTGGCGACAGCGCCTTGCAGGCCGTGTCGACCAGCTGCCGGATCCCCATCGCCGCATCCTGCTGGCGGGTGCGCTCGAACCCGATCCCCACCGCGTCGTCCAGCGCGTGCGCGAACACGCCCGGGTCCGGAAGGGGTTCGTCACGACCCACCGCCCAGATTCTGGCCAGCGGCAGTCCCCGGACGACATGCTCTCCGACCCGCTTGGTGAGCGCGATCGAGACGCCATAGCGGGTGGCCAGGGGTACCAGCAGGTGCGGGTGCGCGGTCACGACGTAGCCGGACGACCGCGCCGGGATCGTGATCGCCCACGGGGGAGGCTCGGGCGGAACGAGGTCGACGTCCTCGTGGAGGCGGCTGACCACCGCGAGCGACTCGAGTTCGACGCGCTGCATGATCGAGTCGACCTGGATCGCATGAGAGACGTGGTCCGCGTAGAAGACCACGGCGGCGAGGCTCGCGAACATGAAGGCGATCGACCCGCTCACCGCCAGTCGCGGAAAGGACTCCGCGGCGGCTCCCACGCCGACCGTGTACAGGCCGGCGGCGGAGTAGCAGAAGGTGCCCATGAAGATGCTGAGCACCAACTGGTTCGGCCGATCCCGAAGGAAGTTGCGCAGAAGCCGGGGCGAGAACTGGGCCGAGGACGTCTGCAGCGCCACCACGGACAGGCCGAGGACCACCGCCATCACCGTGACCATCGTTCCGGAGATCTGCGTCAACAGGTCCCGGGCCTCCGACGCGGTGCCCTGGAACGCCAGGAAGGCCAGCCAGCTACCGGGAGCGGGTTCGAGCATCGACACCATCCAGCCGACCAGGATCGAGATCACACCCGCAGCGAACGGCAGCACGAAGAGCGATGCGTTCAGGTACTCCGCCAGAGCCTCGCGACGCCGCATGAGACCAGAGTGCACCCGCGGCGGCACCCGGGTTCCCCAAATCCCCAGGTCCGTCAGGGCTCCCCTGGTCTGATCCTCGTGGTTCTCCCTCACGACCCGTTCCGGGCTACGCTCTCGGCATGGCGATCGCGCGGGAAGAACTGATCCGGATTCTCGCCGAGGCGGATCCGGTGGGGCTGATCGCGGACGGTGCGGCGCCGGACGCCTACGCGGCGGAGGCGGACGAGATCCTCGCGCTCCGTGGCGTCCCTACCCTCACCGAGATCACCGGCGTCTTCGCGGTCAGCTTCAGCGAACCCGGTGCGTGCCCGCGAGAGACCGCACGCTGGATCGCCCAGCAGATGACCGGCCTGGGCTGACGCCCTGCCCTGCGGGCGCGGCGATCGTGGTCACCGGTGACTCATTCGTGCCGCTGACCCCACTGACCACAACGGGCCCGCCGGAGTTCCCGGCGGGCCCGCAGGTCAGGGCGAGGATCAGCGGATCAGGCCGCCGATGATGCCCTGCGCGAAGTACAGCAGGAAGGCCACGACGACGACCCACATCAGCGGGTGCACCTCCTTGGACTTGCCCTTCAGCACCTTGATCAGCACCATCGCGATGAAGCCTGCGCCGATGCCGGTCGTGATCGAGTAGGTGAAGGGCATCAGCACGATGGTCAGGAACGCGGGGATGCCCTCCTCCGGGTCCTCCCAGTTGATGTGCACGACCTGGGACATCATCAGGAAGCCCACGAAGAACAGCGCAGGAGTGGCCGCCTCGGCCGGCACCATCTCGACCAGCGGAGCCAGGAACAGGCTCAGCAGGAACGCGATACCGGTGACCACCGACGCGACGCCCGTCCGGGCGCCCTCGCCGACGCCGGATGCCGACTCGATGTAGGACGTGTTGGACGAGACCGAACCCAGACCGCCCGCGATCGCGGCGACGGAGTCGACCAGCAGGATCTCCTGGGTGTACGGCGGATTGCCGTCCTCGCCGAGCATGTCGCCCTCGGCGCCGACCGCGACGATCGTGCCCATCGTGTCGAAGAAGTCGCTCAGCAGCAGCGAGAAGACCAGCAGCAGGATGCCGATCACCGCACCAGGGCCGGCAGCCGAGGTGAAGGCGCCGAACATGTCGACCCGGCCCAGCAGGCCCAGGTTCGGGGCGGTGAAGCCACCGGTAAGGGCGGGCAGGTTCTGGATCCAGCCGGTCGGGTTCACCACAGCGCCGGTGGCGTCCTTCATCAGCGGGAGGTTCAGCACGGACTGGACGATCACGGCCAGCACGGTCGAGGCCAGGATGGCGATCAGCAGCGCGCCCTTCACCCTGCGGATGTACAGCGCGACGATCAGCAGCAGGCCGACCAGGAAGATCGCGATCGGCCAGCCCTCCAGCTGCCCGTAGATGCCCAGCTGCACGGGGGTACCGACCGCGGGACGCACGATGCCGCCGTCCACGAGGCCGATGAAGGCGATGAACAGGCCGATGCCGACCGAGATCGCGGCCCGCATCGCGCGGGGGACGGCGTCGAAGATCGCCTTCCGGAAGCCGGTGAGCACCAGGATGGTGATCAGGATGCCCTCCCAGACGATCAGGCCCATCGCCTGCGGCCAGGTCATCTGCTTGACGATGGTGTAGGCCACCAGGGCGTTCAGGCCGAGGCCGGTCGCCAGGGCGATCGGGAAGCGTCCGTAGACGCCCATCAGGATCGTCATGATCGCAGCGATCAGGGCGGTTGCGGCGGCGACCATCGCCATGGACGTCGCGACCGCGCCGTCCTGGGTCACCGGGACGCCTGTAATCAGGTTGCCCTGCACATCGGGCTGGGTACCGATGATGATCGGGTTGAGGATGATGATGTAGGCCATGGTGAAGAAGGTCACCAGGCCGCCGCGGACCTCCCGTCCGATCGTCGAGCCACGTTTCGTGATCTCGAACCAGCCGTCGAGGGTCTTGTTGGTCTTCGGGGCAGGATCTGCCGAAGTCGTGCCAGGGTTCGCCATGGCCGAATGGTAGGGGTGCGGACCCGGGCCCTATCGTTGTGTCCGTGAGCCAGAACAACCCGCCACACCGGCCTTTGCTGGTACAGGCACCGGTGCGGGCGCTCGACCCGGATGGGGTGACGGTCGTCACCGCCGGGACGATCGGCTTCGCCATCGGCATCGCGGTGTGCTGGTGGTCCTATCCCCAACTCCTCGCGCTGGGCAAGGGCTGGTACCTGGGCGTCGCGATCACGGGCACCGTGATCGGCGTGTTGGGACTCGCTTTCAGCCTGTTCCGGGTCGCCCGCAGGCGCAAGCGCCATGCCGGGGACGCTCCCGAGGATCCGGACACGTTGCCCGAGGCCCCGCCGCGCCGGGCGCTGGAGGAGCAGTCGGAGGACGCCACGCCGTCGGTCTGAACCGCCGTCCGCGGCTCAGTCGAACAGGCCCTCGTCGTTGCTGACCGTGTCCCAGACCGGGAGGCCCAGGTCCACACCCAGGTTCGGCGCGACCACGTCGGAGTGGCCACCGCAGCCGTGGTCACGGCTGACCACCGTGCCGTCGCTGGGCGCGAGCTCGTTGGTGCAGGCGCCGAACAACCGGCCGAAGCTGCCCCGCAGGGGGACGAAGAAGCCACAGGTCTCGCACAGCCCCGGGGCCTGCTGGGTCATGGCGTTGTCCGGTCCGCCGGGGCCGTCCAGCCAGCGCTCGAGCGCGGCGTCCCTTCCCTCCGCGGACAGCACCCGCTCCCGGCCCAGCCCCAGCTCGGCCACGACAGCGCGGGTCTGGCTCGCCTCTGCCGGATCTGTGTCCGTGGCGGACTCGCCCCCGGTGTAGCCGGGCTCGAGCCGGTAGTCGTCCGGAGCCGCAGGGGCCAGCACCCCCGGGGTGAGGTCCTTCGGCCCGATCCGCTCCGACCACGGCACCCACGCCGGGGCGAGCAACGCACCGTCGCCGGGCACAAGGGTGACCTCGGAGACCGTCACTACCCGGGCCCGGGACGCCCGGGCGACCGTCACCGACCACAGCCACCCCGGGTAGCCGGGATGGGTGCACTCGAACAGGTGGGTCGCGACCCGCACATCCTCGGCAACGACACCGCGGTGCTCACCGACCTCGATCACACCCGCCCGTCGGACGGCTGCGGCATGGGCCAGTTCGACTGCATCGGCGCAGGCCCGGTCGAGCTCCAGCGTTGCCGGCACGTTCACAGCTCCAATTCGTCGGCGACGGCCCGCAGCACAGCCGCGGTCTTCGCGGCCAGCTTCGGGTCGGGGTGGCGGCCGCGGCGGTAGCCGTTGCCCACCCCGTCGAGCATCTTGATCAGGTCCTCGACGATGATCGCCATCTGCTCCGGCGACTTCCGGGACGCCTTGGACAGCGACGGCGGGGCGTCCAACAGCCGCACGGACAGTGCCTGCTCGCCCTTCTTGCCCTCGACCACGCCGAACTCGACCTTCTGACCGCGCTTGAGGCTGGTCACGCCCGCGGGCAGCGCGGATGCACGTACGTAGACGTCGTCCCCGCCCTCGTCCTTGGACAGGAACCCGAAGCCCTTCTCGGCGTCGTAGTAGCGCACCTTGCCCACCGGCATGATTTCCTCAACTCCTGGTCTCCCCCGGTCCCGCTCCGCTGACCGGCCCCACAAGCCTATCCGGAGAAGGCAGCCGCAGGCACGTCGTCGCCGCCGCACTCCCGCCGGGCGCCCGCCACGGCCCGGTTACGATGGTCGCATGGCCACCTGGCAGGACGGACCCGAGTACGCGCCGCTGGAGCGTCCGGCCGCGTTCGTCGTCCCGCCGCTGCCACCGCTGGCCGACGCGGGAGCCGTCGCCGCACCCGCACCGGCGGTTCCGGACGGCGAACCGTCGTTCACCGGACCGTCCGGACCGCAGCCCGAGCTCGCCGCGTTGGTGCCCGCCGGCGCCCCGGGACGCAACCCGAACCTGCCCTTCGAAGTCGCCACGGCGGCCGTGACGGCCGGGAGGTGGTCGTCCGGCTCCGCACCGGAGGTGTCCACGCTGCGCTCCCCGATCGAGCCGTTCACCCAGCCTGGTCCGCCGCTGACCGGCTACCTCCCCGTCCAGCCGGCCGTGCAGCCGACCGCCCAGGTCAACCCGGCCCCGTTCCCCGCGCCGAACACGCCCCAGTGGTTCGCCCCTCCACCGGAATCGCGCGTCCCGGCAGCGCCGCCGCCGGTCAGCATCGGGCAGATCTGGCGGGCCGCGACACCGGGGGTGCTGATCCCGCTGGTGCTCGGCATGTTCTTCAGCTGGCTGTCGATCCTGCTTCTTGCGGTCTCCTTCGCCCTGTCCGCCCGGATCGCCTACCGCAAGCAGGCCGTGCGGCGCGCGTACGCGGGAGCGATCATCTTCGTCGGCCTTGCCGGTGTGCTGTCGGTGCTCGCGTCCGGCCTCGACTCCGACCTGCTCTTCGCGGCACTGTCCGGCGGCGCGCAGCTCGCCTGCATCGCGCTCCCGTTCGTGATCGGGCTGATCGTCGGCGCGGCGCTGCGCGCGGGCGAGCGACCGGACCGGTTCTGATGACGCAGCCGGAACAGCCGGAGGGCCTCGGCACGCCGACCCCGGGCCAGCCGGGTTTCACGCCACCTCCCGGGTCCGGTCTCGCGCCGCCTCCCGGGCCCGGTCTCGCGCCGCCCGCACCGGCCACGCCGCCCATCCACGCCGCGCCGACGTGGGTGCCTCCCGATCCGGGGGCCCGGGTGGCGTCCCCGCCGACCGGGCGCGTACCCCAACCGAGGCGCCCGGGGCGAAGGGCGCTGGTTGCCGCCGTCCTGGCCGGCGGCCTGCTGCTGGTCGGGCTGCTCAGCGCGCTGCCGAAGCTGCCGTCCACTGCGCCCACCAGCGCCCCGTCCGCCCCGGGCGCCGGACCGGTAGTGGTCACGGTCAGCCCGAGCGCTGTGCCGTCGGCGGCGAGCACGCTGTCCTCCGGCGGCGCGATAGGCCAGGCCGTACCGTTCTCCGGCCCGAAGGGCGAGGGCACCCTGACGGTGGTCGGGGCGACCTGGACCGACACCGGCGAGGCCGCGCCGCTCGACGGCGAGCGCTACCTCGTGGTCACCCTCGCCATCTCCTGCACCGGCGGGACGGTGCCGGTGGACCCGATCCTGTTCCTGGCCAGCACCGACACCGCGACCGTCCTGCCCGGTTTCGGACCGGAGCTGACCCGGCCGCTGGGTGGACGGCTGCTCGCCGCCGGCGACGATGTCACCGGGCAGGTGGGCTTCGCACTCCCGGCGGGCCCCGTCGACCTGATGCTGCTGGACGAGGACCTGCACGCGCTCGCGAGCGTCCGGATCCCCGCGCCGTGAGCGGGCCGTTCCGCACCCGCCGATTCCACCCGGTCGCTCCGGAACTGCGACCGCGGCGGCACCGGCAGGCCGCCCGGGTGGTGATCACGGATTCCGAGCGGGTCCTGCTACTGGCCGACACCGATCCGGGGTTGCCCGGCTCCCGCTGGTGGGTCACTCCCGGCGGCGGGATCGATCCCGGCGAGTCGCCGCTGGAGGCCGCCATCCGGGAGGTGGCGGAGGAGACCGGACTCGCGGTCGCCCCCGAACTGTTGCGGGGCCCCGTGGCCGTCCGCACGGTGGTGCACGGCTACTCCGACCAGGTGCTCAGCCAGCAGGAGAGCTTCTTCGTCCTGCTCGTCGAGGAGGCCTTCGAGGTTCAGCCCGCCGGCCTCACCCCTGACGAGCAGATCACCCTCGACGGCTGGGACTGGCTGCCACTGGCCGGGCTGAGCGGGATGACCGAGCCGGTATGGCCGGCGAACCTGCCCGACCTGGTGGCGCTGGCCGCCCGTCCCGAGGCCTGGCCGACCGACCTCGGGGTGATCGAGGAGTCCACGCTGCCGGTAGGCTGAGCCGGTGCAGGAATCGTCGTCCCGTCCCGTCGCAGGGGTCCAGGACAACCAGCGCCTCCTGGAGCGCTTCATCTGGCTCTCGATAGCCACGGCCATCGCCACAGTGGTGATCAAGGCGTATGCCGCCTGGCTCACCAACTCGATGGGCCTGTGGTCGGACGCGATGGAATCCACGGTCAACCTGGTGGCGGCCCTGGTCGCGCTCTGGGCGCTGAAGCTGGCAGCCAAGCCGGCCGACCACAACCACGATTTCGGCCACGGCAAGGCCGAGTACATGTCGGCGGCGGTCGAGGGCACCCTGATCTTCGTCGCCGCGGCATTGATCATCTACAGCGCCATCCAGCGGCTGTTCGCGCCGCAGCCACTCGAACAGCTGGGCGTCGGCCTCGCGTTGTCGATGCTGGCCACCCTGCTCAACCTCGGCACCGGCCTGCTGCTGATCCGTGCCGGGCGCACGCACCGGTCGATCACCCTCGAGGCGGACGGCAAGCACCTGCTCACCGACGTGTGGACGTCGGTCGGGGTCCTGGTCGCGATCGGTCTGGTCGCCCTCACCGGATGGCTGGTGCTCGACCCGATCATCGCCCTGGCCGTCGGGGCGAACATCCTGTTCACCGGCTACACGCTCGTCCGCCGCTCCGTGGTGGGCCTGCTGGACGCCGCGCTGCCAGAGGACGAGATCGCGATCGTGTCGGCGGTGCTCGCCGACACCTGCGACGATCCACGGGTGGAGATCACCGAACTGCGCACCAGGGAGTCCGGACGGCAGCGGTTCGTCTACGCGACGCTGTCGGTGCCCGGAGGCTGGACCGTGCGGCGCAGCCACCACGTGGCCGACCAGGTCGAGCACGCCGTCGACGTCGCCCTCCCCGGCACGACCACGTTCGTGCACATCGAGCCCGGCCCGGACGCGTAGCGGCCGTCCCCGGGACGGCTCAGGCGGTGGCCGCCGGACGGTGCCGCACCTCGTCGTCGACCAGGGTGCGCCAGGAGCGGACGAGGGCCTCGTCCACGTAGGCCTTGTACGAGCCGCCCGGACGCGCCGGCGTGCCGATGTGGAAGGCCCGGACACCGGCCCTGGCCAGCCAGGGCACGTGGTCGGGGTGCAGCCCGCCGCCGGCCATCATCACGCTCGCCGACCACGGGTCGGACTTCGCCCGAGCCAGCAGGTCGGGCAGCCCGTGCTC
This sequence comes from Actinobacteria bacterium HGW-Actinobacteria-5, assembly GCA_002843035.1. GTDB lineage: Bacteria > Actinomycetota > Actinomycetes > Propionibacteriales > Propionibacteriaceae > Propionicimonas. The sequence goes on from PHEV01000038.1 coordinate 20,835, forward strand.
GACGTCGCGGGCCGATCCCGCGGTGAGCACCTGGTCGAGCCGCGGCAGGGTGGCCAGCGCCGCCCAGGCCCGGTCGGCGTCGAGGCAGGCGTCCACGGCCCGGTGGAAGGTCCAGGGCCAGGTGCCGTCGCCGACGAGTTCGGCGCAGACCGCTGCGTCCACGTCACCGAGACCGTTGAGGAAGCCGAGCACCATGCCGTCAGCCCCGGCGTCGGCGTAGCTGGCCATCAGCCCGCGCAACCGGATGGCCTCACCGCCGTCGGTGCCGAAGCCCTCGCGGAGCCGCACCATCACCCGCACCTGGATGCTGGTCGCGCGCCGCACCTGCGCGACCAGTTGGGGGGTGGGCGACATGCCGCCGTCTTCGAGGGAGCCACACACCTCGACGCGGTCGGCGCCACCCGCTTCGGCGCGTTCGGCGTCGGCGGGATGCAGGGCGATCACCTCGAGCAGGCCGCTCATGGCTTCAATGATGAAGCCTGCCCACCCCGGGCGAGTGCAGACACGCGGTCAGGCCGCGACGGTGCCGTCCGAGGCGTCGGGATCTGCCTGGCTCTCGACCATCCCGCGAGGTGAGTAGGCGGGCGAGTCGACCATGCCCCGCGGCAGCCGGACGCCGGCGAGCACCGTCAGCACCGCGGTGACAGCCACGGCGACGAACACCCAGGTGGACGCGGCCACGATCGTGGCGTAGTCCTGCTCGCCGCGGCCGGCGGTGATCACGTTGTTCGCGATCGCGCCGAAGATCGCGACCCCCACGGCGCTGCCCGCCGAGCGGGCGAACACGTTCACCCCGGTGACCACGCCGCGCTCGTTCCAGTCGACGGACGCCTGGGCGGCGATCAGCGAGGGAGCCGCCGTCCAGCCGAGCCCGAAGCCGATCACGAAGGACACTGCGCCAACAACCCACGGGTTGGGCCAGGGGCCCGACACGGCAAGCCCGACCGCACCGGCCAGCGCGATCAGGCTGCCGATCACCACGGTCGTGCGGTAGCCGAAGCCGAGGTACATCCGGCCGGCGACGGAGGCAGCGAGCGGCCAGCCGAGAGTGAGCGCCGCGACGGCGACGCCGGAGACGAGCGGGACGACGCCCAGCGCGTTCTCCAGGTAGGTGGGCACGAAGCTGGTGATGCCGATCATCAGCGCGCCCACGCCGAGCGAGACCAGTGTGGTGGTCCGGATCAGGGGCCGGGCGAGGATCGACAGGTCGAGGATCGGCTCGGCCGCCCACCGCTCGGCGAGCGGAAAGGCGGCCAGGGCCGCGATGCCGATGCCGAAACTCAGCAGGCTCTGCCAGGAGTTCCACGCCCACGCGTTGCCACCCTCGAGCAGGGCGAGGATCACCGCGGACAGGCCGATCGTGAGCAGCGCCGCCCCGGCGTAGTCGATCCGGTGCCGGCGGCGTTCGAGCTGCTCGTGGTAGGAGCGGATCAGGGCCCAGCCCGCGATCAGGCACAGCGGGATGTTGACCAGGAAGATCCAGCGCCAGGACAGGAACTGGGAGAACACACCACCCAGCGCCGGTCCGACCACGGACGCGATCGCCCAGACACTGGCGATGTAGCCCTGCACGAGGGCCCGCTCCGCGACGGTGTAGATGTCGCCGACGATCGTCATCGACATCGGTGCGGCCGCGCCGGCTCCCAGCCCCTGCACGACCCGGAAGACGATCAGCGAGGTCATGTTCCAGGCGGCCCCGGCCAGGATCGAGCCGAGCAGGAACAGCCCGACCCCGACCAGGATCACGGGCTTGCGTCCGATCGTGTCGGCGAGCTTGGAGTAGATCGGGACGGAGACGGCCTGCGCGAGCAGGTAGACCGAGAACAGCCACGGGAACTGGTCGAACTCACCCAGTTCCTTCACCACCGACGGCACGGCGGTGGCCAGGATCGTCGCATCGATGGCGATCAGCCCGGTGGTGAGCATCAGTGCCATCAACACCGCGCCCCGCTCGGACCGGAAGCCGACCGTTGTGCCCCGCTCGCTACTCACTCACGCCTCAAGCAGCCGGAGCCTCCCCGTTATTCCCGCCGAGGGCCAGCCCTGCCGCCGAGGGCTCGGCCCAGGGGTCGGGCGTCCGGCGCTGGGGCTGGCCCTCTGCGTCCGGACGCAGCGGAGGGCGGCCCCTGACGGGACCGCCCTCCGCTGAGGTTCGCGTGGACTCAGATCAGAAGTCCATGCCGCCCATGCCGTCGCCACCGGCGGGCATGGCCGGGGTCTTCTCCGGCTTGTCCGCGATGACGGCCTCGGTGGTGAGGAACAGCGCGGCGATCGACGCGGCGTTCTGCAGCGCCGAGCGGGTCACCTTGGCCGGATCGATGATGCCGGCCTTGACCATGTCGACGTACTCGCCGGTCGCGGCGTTCAGGCCGTGGCCGACCTCGATGTTCGACACCTTCTCCGCAACGACGCCACCCTCGAGGCCGGCGTTGATCGCGATCTGCTTCAGCGGAGCCGAGCACGCCGTGAACACGATGTGCGCACCGGTCGCCTCGTCGCCGACCAGGCCGAGGCCCTCGACGTTGATCTTGGCTGCCGCCTGCAGGAGCGCCACGCCGCCACCGGCGACGATGCCCTCCTCGACCGCGGCCTTCGCGTTGCGGACGGCGTCCTCGATCCGGTGCTTGCGCTCCTTGAGCTCGACCTCGGTGGCCGCGCCGACCTTGATCACCGCAACGCCGCCGGCCAGCTTGGCCAGCCGCTCCTGCAGCTTCTCGCGGTCGTAGTCGGAGTCGGAGTTCTCGATCTCACGACGGATCTGGGCAACCCGGCCCTGGATCTGCTCGGCCTCGCCCGCACCGTCGATGATCGTGGTCTCGTCCTTGGTCACCTTCACCGAGCGGGCCCGTCCGAGCAGCTCGAGGGTGACCGCATCCAGCTTCAGGCCGACCTCTTCGGAGATGACCTGGCCACCGGTCAGGATCGCGATGTCGCCCAGCATGGCCTTGCGGCGATCGCCGAAGCCCGGCGCCTTCACGGCCACGGACTTGAACGTGCCCTTGATCTTGTTGACGATCAGGCCGGCCAGCGCCTCGCCGTCGGTGTCCTCGGCGATGACCAGCAGCGGCTTGCCGGAGGAGACGACCTTCTCCAGCAGCGGCAACAGGTCGCGCAGGTTGGACACCTTCGAGTTGACGATCAGGATGTACGGGTCGTCGAGGACGGCCTCCATCCGCTCGGCGTCGGTCACGAAGTAGGGGGAGATGAAGCCCTTGTCGAAGCGCATGCCCTCGGTGAGCTCGAGATCGAGCCCGAAGGTGTTGCTCTCCTCGACGGTGATCACGCCCTCCTTGCCGACCTTGTCCATCGCCTCGGCGATGATCTCGCCCACCGTGGTGTCGGCGGCGGAGATGGAGGCGGTGGCCGCGATCTGCTCGCGGGTCTCAATCTCGATGGCCTGCTCGCCGAGCTGCGCGACGATCGCGGCGACGGCCTTCTCGATGCCCTTCTTCAGGCTCATCGGGTTGGCGCCGGCGGTCACGTTGCGCAGGCCCTCGCGCACCATCGCCTGGGCGATCACGGTCGCGGTGGTGGTGCCATCACCAGCGACGTCGTCGGTCTTCTTGGCGACCTCCTTGACCAGCTCGGCGCCGATCTTCTCGTAGGGGTCCTCCAGCTCGATCTCCTTTGCGATGGACACGCCATCGTTGGTGATCGTCGGCGCGCCCCACTTTTTCTCCAGGACCACGTTGCGGCCCTTGGGGCCGAGGGTGACCCGCACGGCATCGGCGAGGGTGTTCATCCCCCGCTCCAGGCCGCGGCGCGCCTCGACATTGAACTCAATCAGCTTCGCCATGTGTGTTGGCAATCCTTCGGCGTCTCGGGGGCAGTGCCCCACGGGTGGACTTGTCAGGGTCTTCGCCTCGATGCCCGCGACGGACGATCCTTCGATCTCATCGAGTCAGACTGGTGGCACTCTCTACCCGAGAGTGCTAACCACATGTTTAGCACTCACCCACCCCGAGTGCAAACGTCTCTCGACCGAAGTTGGGCGGCGCTCGACCCCCGGAGGAGCGCCGCCCGGGTCTGTGCACGAGGTGGGCAGCGCTCCACCCCCCCAGGGAGCGCCGCCCAGGTCTGTGCACGAGGTGGGCAGCGCCCCAACCCCCCAACAGAGCGCCGCCCAGGTCTGGACGACCGGGAGGAGATTGCAGGCCCCTCCCACGGGCGCGAGGCTCGCGCCGGACGCCACCTCCGACCCGAGCCCGCCAGGACCGGGCCGGAGGCGCCGGGCAGCTCCCGGGCGGATAGCGGTCCGTCCCCGTGGACTGTTTCCGGCGATCCGCTCGACGAAGGACGTCCGGTGGCTGCAGGCTAGCCATTCATCCCGGACGCTCCACCGGAGCCGGATCGGCTCGTGGCCGGAGGAGCCGGCCACGGCAGATACTCAATCGGACGTGGCTCTGGAACCGGTCAGCCAATCCTCAAGATTCGGTGAAGACGCCCGCCCTGCCGTCCCGGGACCGCATCCTTGCGACCGGGTCCGGCCCCTGCCGGGAGCTGATGGGCACTGGGGGGCGGGGCTCGGCCGGAGGATCAGCCGGGCGGCAGGGCGAGGGTGAACGTCGAGCCCTGCCCCGCGCCACCGCTGGACGCCGTCAACGACCCACCGTGGGCCTCGGCGATCGCCGCGCTCACGGCCAGGCCGATCCCGGTACCGCCGGCGTCCCGCGTCCGGGCGGCGTCGGTACGGTAGAAGCGGTCGAAGACGCGCGAAAGGTGCTCGGGCTCGATGCCGTCCCCGGTGTCGGCGACGGTGATCCGGGTTCCCGCCGCGTCCGTCTCGGCAGCCAGCAGCACCCGCCCGCCGGCCGGAGTGTGCCGCAGCGCGTTCGAGAGCAGGTTCGCCAGCACCTGACCGATCCGCTGCGGGTCCGCCGAGACCTGCCCCTGCGGCCGGCCCTCGATGCCCAGCTCGAC
>PHEV01000039.1 GCA_002843035.1 Actinobacteria bacterium HGW-Actinobacteria-5
GTCTACCTGCTCGGTGAGCACTCCCGCGGCGAGACCCTCTCGATCGCGTTCGCCGGCGAGGGCCAGCACCAGGACGCCGGCTCCAAGATGGTGCACGCCGCCCCGCACACGTCCAGCTCGATCATCTCCAAGTCGGTGGCCCGCTCCGGGGGACGCTCGTCCTACCGCGGCCTGGTCCAGGTGCAGGAGGGCGCGCACCACTCGGCGAGCTCGGTGAAGTGCGACGCACTCTTGGTCGACACGATCTCCCGCTCCGACACCTACCCCTACGTCGATGTCCGCGAGGACGACGTGTCGATGGCCCACGAGGCCACCGTGTCCAAGGTGAGTGAGGACCAGCTGTTCTACCTGATGAGCCGGGGGATGGGCGAGGACGAGGCGATGGCGATGATCGTGCGCGGCTTCGTGGAGCCGATCGCGCGCGAGCTGCCGATGGAGTACGCGCTGGAACTGAACCGCCTGATCGAACTGCAGATGGAAGGGGCCGTGGGCTGATGACCGCGTTGCCGAACGTGGCCGAGGCGATCGAGACGAAGATCGCCTCTCACCTGCACCCGACCCCGTCCTGGGACGTGGCCGACCACCCCGTGCCCACCGGGCGCGAGGAGGTGTGGCGGTTCACCCCGCTGCGCCGGCTCGCCGGGCTGCTCTCCGACGACGGGCCCAGCGGCCACGGACTGGACTGGTCGGTGGAACTGCCCGCGGGGGTGAGCCTGGAGCCGATCAGCCTCGAGCGCGCCCGCGAACTCGCCGCGGAGGCCCCGATCGACCGGATCTCGGCGCTGGCAGCCGGGAACACTGACCACGCCGTCCGCCTCGACGTGCCGGCAGGCACCGAAGTGGAAGGGCCGATCGTGCTCACTGGCGCCGGCCAGGATGGCGCGGTCGCCGAGCACATGGTGATCACTGTCGGCGCGGGAGCGAAGGCCACGATCGTCCTGCGCTACACCGGCGTGGCCACCTTCGCGGACAAGACCGACCTCGTGGTCGGCGACGGCGCCTCGGTCACCTTCGTGACCATCGCGGACTGGGACGCCGGGGCCGTGCACGGTGGCCATCACGCCGTACTGGTCGGCCGCGATGCCCGCGTCCGGGTCGTCACCGCCAGCCTGGGCGGCGATGTCGTCCGGCTGGCCGAGACGGCCCGCTTCGCCGGCCCGGGTGGTGAGCTGGAGCAGTTCGGCGTCTACTTCGTCGACGCCGGCCAGCACATCGAGCACCGACTGTTCGTCGACCACAACGCCCCGCACACCCGCAGCCGGGTCGACTACCGCGGCGCCCTGCAGGGCGCGGGCGCGCACTCGGTCTGGGTGGGCGACGTGCTGATCCGCAAGGTCGCCGAGGGCATCAACACCTACGAGACCAACAAGAACCTCGTGCTGACCGACGGCTGTCGGGCCGACTCGGTGCCGAACCTCGAGATCGAGACCGGTGAGATCGAGGGCGCGGGCCACTCCTCGACCACGGGCCGCTTCGACGACGAACAGCTGTTCTACCTGCGCTCTCGCGGCATCGGTGAGGACGAGGCCCGCCGGCTCGTTGTGCACGGCTTCTTCGCCGACATCATCCGCCGGATCGGCGTGGCCGAGGTGGAGACCCGGCTGATGGCCGCGGTGGAGTCCGAACTCGAGATCATCGTCGGCCACCCGGGGGCGGCCCAGTGAGCTTCGTCCGCGCCTGTGCCGTTGCCGAGGTGCCGGTCGGTTCCGCGATCGGGGTCGACCTCGGCGGCGACGCCGACATCGCCGTGGTGAACACCGCTGACGGCTTCTTCGCCATCCGCGACGTGTGCAGCCACGCCGAGGTGCCGCTGTCCGACGGCGACGTGGACGGCTGCACCCTCGAGTGCTACATGCATGGTTCGCGGTTCGACCTGCGCACGGGGTTGCCGCTCGAATTGCCGGCCGTAGCGCCGGTGCCCGTCTACCCGGTCCGGGTGGACGAGGAGAACGTGTTCATTGACCCAGACAATCCGATCAGAATCCAGGAGCACTAAGTTGTCCGAACTCCGCATCAGCGACCTGCGGGTCGAGGTCGAGACCGAGAGCGGCCCGAAGGAGATCCTGAAGGGCGTGAACCTCACCGTCCGTAGCGGCGAGGTGCACGCCATCATGGGACCCAACGGCTCCGGGAAGTCCACCCTGGCCTACTCCGTCGCCGGCCACCCGAAGTACCGGATCACCGGCGGTTCGGTGACGCTGGACGACACCGAGCTCACCGGGCTCACCGTGGACGAGCGCGCCCGGGCCGGCCTGTTCCTGGCCATGCAGTACCCGATCGAGGTGCCCGGCGTGTCGGTCGCCAACTTCCTGCGCACGGCCAAGACCGCGCTGAGCGGCGAGGCCCCCCGGGTCCGCACCTGGGTGAAGGATGTCAACGCCGCCCTCGAGCGGGTCGGCCTGGACGGGACGTTCGCCGCGCGCTCGCTCAACGAGGGCTTCTCCGGTGGTGAGAAGAAGCGCAACGAGATCGCCCAGCTGGAGCTGCTCAACCCAAAGTTCGCGATCCTGGACGAGACCGACTCCGGCCTGGACATCGACGCGCTGCGGATCGTCTCCGAGGGTGTGAACCGGTACACCGCGCAGGGTGATCGAGGCCTGCTGCTGATCACGCACTACACGCGGATCCTGAACTACATCAAGCCCGACTTCGTGCACGTGTTCGTGGACGGTCACGTTGTCGAGGAGGGCGGCGCGGAGCTGGCCGACCAGCTCGAGATCGAGGGCTACGACCGGTTCGTCCGTGCAGCCAGGGTCGATGCCTGAGTCCAGCGCCACCATCGCCGGGACGGCCTTCGTCCCGGCGTCGGACTACGACGTCACCCGGCTGCGCCGGGACTTTCCGATCCTCGATCGCACGGTTGCGGGCGGGCCGCTGGTCTACCTCGACTCGGCGAACACCTCGCAGAAGCCGAAAGTGGTCGTGGAGGCCGTGGCGCGCCACTACCTGGAGCACAACGCGAACGTGGCGCGGGCCATGCACACCCTCGGTGGCGAGGCCACTGCCGCCTTCGAGGGCGCCAGGGAGAAGATTGCGGCCTTCATCGGAACCACGGACCCTCGCGAGGTGGTGTTCACCAAGAACGCATCCGAGGCGCTCAACCTCGCTGCGCACACCCTCGGTGGACGCCTCGAGCCCGGTGACGAGATCGTCATCTCCGTGCTCGAACACCACTCCAACATCGTCCCGTGGCAGCTGCTCGCCCAGCGCACCGGGGCGGTCCTGCGCTGGTTCGACATCACCCCGGAAGGGCGGCTCGACCTGGAGCGCGCAGCGGCCGAGGGCCTGATCAACGAGCACACCAAGATCGTCTCGATCGCCTGGGTGTCGAACGTGCTCGGTACCGTCAACCCGGTTCGGGAGATCGCGGCGATGGCGCACCGGGTAGGCGCCCACGTGGTGGTCGACGGTTCGCAGGGCGTGCCTCAGCTGCCCACGAACGTGGGTGCGCTCGGAGCCGACCTGATGGCGTTCACCGGTCACAAGATGCTCGGCCCGACCGGGATCGGCGTCCTGTGGGGTCGCTACGACCTGCTGGAGACGCTGCCGCCGTTCCTCGGCGGCGGCGAGATGATCGAGGTGGTCCGGCTGACCGGCTCCACCTTCGCCAAGCCGCCGGCCCGGTTCGAGGCCGGTACCCCGCCGATCGCGCAGGCCGTGGGCCTGGGCGCGGCGGTCGACTACCTGCAGCGGATCGGCATGGACAAGATCGCCGCCCACGAGCAGCGGGTCACCGCGTACGCGCTGGAGCGCCTGCAGGCGGTCGAGGGAGTGAGCATCCTTGGGCCGACCGAGGCGGTCGACCGGGGCGGGGCGATCTCGTTCACCGTGACCACAGCCGACGGCACCGAGGTGCACCCGCACGACGTGATGCAGCTGCTGGACTCCCGCGGCATCGCGGTGCGGGGTGGGCACCACTGTGCGCGCCCGCTGCACGAGCGGCTCGGGCTGACCGCGTCCAGCCGGGCGTCCGCGTACCTGTACACCACCGAGGCCGAGTTCGACGCACTCGCCGACGGCCTCGAATACGTCCGCAGCTTCTTCGGAGGGTCGCGATGAGCGTCGAAGCCATGTACCAGGAGATCATCCTCGACCACTACAAGGCCAAGCATCACAGCGGGCTCCGTGAGCCGTACCAGGCCCAGGTCTCGCACGTGAACCCGACCTGTGGCGACGAGGTGATGCTCCGGGTGGCCCTCGACGGCGACCGGGTCGCGGACGTCTCCTATGAGGGCGTCGGCTGCTCGATCTCGCAGGCGTCCACGTCGGTGATGACCGACCTGGTGATCGGGAAGACCGTCGAGGAATCGCTGTCGCTGCTGCAGGAGTTCACCGAGATGATGCACTCCCAGGGCCGGGCGGAGCCCGACGAGGACCGCCTGGAGGACGCGGTAGCCTTCGTCGGAGTGTCGCAATTCCCGGCCCGGGTGAAGTGCGCGATGCTCGGCTGGCTGGCCTTCGCGGACGCGGCAGCCCAGGCGATTGCTGCGGAAGGGAAGGAAGCCGAATGACCCAGAACCCCCGTCCCTCGGATCTGGTCCAGGACACTTTCCCCGACACCGTCCCGAGCGCGCGTCCGTCCGAGGAGGATGTGCTGGAGGCGATGAAGGACGTCGTCGACCCGGAGTTGATGGTGAACGTCGTCGACCTCGGACTGGTCTACGGCGTCACGATCGATGACGGCAACAACGCCACGATCGACATGACCCTCACCTCGCCCACCTGCCCGCTGACCGACCGGCTCGAGTACGACACCCAACTGGCCCTGGAGGGCCTGGTCAACTCGGTCACGATCAACTGGGTGTGGCTGCCGCCGTGGACGCTGGAACTGATCAGCGAGGACGGCAGGGAGCAGCTTCGCTCGATCGGCTACAACCTGTAGCTGAGCGCGCGGGCCTCGTCCCTCACTCCGGGAGAGACCCCGGCCCTGCCGAGCCGGACAGCGCGCGCTGCCATGGCGCGAGGTTCGGCCGCGTGCCCCGCAGCAGCGCGTCCAGCACGATGCCGTCGAGCATCGCGACCAGCGCGGGAGCCTCGGACGGAGGCACGCCGGTCGACGCCAGGCGCGCGACCAGATCGTCCCTTGCGTTCACGAAGACCTCCCGGAGCGCCGGGTCGCGCATGGCCATCAGCATGACCTCGTAGCGCGCCCTGGCGATCGGTGCTCCCGCGCCGGTCCACCGGGTGACGAGGTCGGGAAGGCTCGCGTCCTGGCTGTCCGCGCGCTCGCCGAGGAGCAGCCCCCGGACGAGGGCCTGGCGCAGGCCGGCCAGCGAGCCGAAGTGGTGCCGGACGCTGCCATGCGGGGTTCCTGCGGCTGCCTCGACGGCCCGTACCGTGACCGCGCCGGCGCCATCGGTGCCGAGCAGGCCGATGGCGGCTTCGATGAGCCGTTCCGGGACTGGCTTCTCCACATGGAGAGAATAGCGTGCTATGGTCTTCTCCACATGGAGAAGGAGCGGGACATGACCCGGGAGTTCGCTGGTAAGGCCGGCCTGGCGGCGTTGTTGAGCGTGGTGGCGATCGCCGCAGCGCCCCTGGTGATGGGGCCGTCGTATGAGGTGCTTCAACCGAGGCTCGGACCGATGACCCTGATCGTGGTGGAAGTGCTCTATGCGCTGTTCATCGACTTCCCGCTGACCGCGCTCTATGTCGGCGTGCTCACCGTGTGGCTCGGGCCGCGGCGCAACCCGGCGCGCTCTGCGCTGGCGTTCGTGATCACCTTCTTCGCGCTGATCGGGGCCTGCATCGCGCTCGCGCCGGTGAGCGACTTGCTGGCCTACTGGGCGCTCGCCGACACCTTCCCTGCTGCCGTGGCGGAAGCGATTCAGGGGCTCGGGTCGGGCACGGTCGCACTGCTGCTGGGCGGGTTCGTCGCGTTCGACCTGCTGCTGTGTGCGAGCGGCGGCGTGGTGGCGGCGCTGCTGGTCGGCCGCGGCCTTGCCGGAGCGCGGAAAACTGATATCATCTAGCTATCAGTTTTCCTAGTGGAGGAAGTGAGCCTCGATGACCGAACAAGACCTGCCGCGCGATGCGCACACCGTGGGCGGCGAGCCCGCCGGCGTGCCGGTGGGCCACGACGGAGCACGGGTCGAGGTGAGTGAACGCAGTGCCTGGTCGGTCCCGGGCGGCCCGGCGGTGATCGGCTTCCTGGTGCTGGTCGGAGTGGCGATCTGGCTGGTCGTCCTCGCGGCGACCACCGACGACGCCGGTGGCGACGGCACCGGGTTCGGGCTCACCGGAGGGCTGCTCATCGTGTTGGCCGTGTTGCTGGCGACGGGGATCTCCGTGGTCAGCCCCGGCGACACCCGGGTTCTGCAGTTCTTCGGCCGCTACGTCGGCACCCTGCGCCGCAGCGGCCTGCAGCTGAACATGCCGCTCGTGATGGGCCGGAAGGTGTCGGTGAAGGTCCGCAACTTCGAGACCAACGAACTGAAGGTGAACGACGCCGACGGCAACCCGGTGAACATCGCCGCGATCGTGGTCTGGCAGGTGGCCGACACCGCCAAGGCCGTGTTCGCCGTCGAGGACTACCGGGAGTTCGTCCGGGTGCAATCCGAGGCGGCACTGCGGCACGTCGCGTCCAGTCACCCCTACGACAACGCGGGCCCGGGTGAGGAGTCGCTGCGCGGTTCCACCGACGTGGTGGCTGCCGAACTGGCCGCCGAAGTGGCTGCACGGATCGCCATCGCCGGCCTCGAGGTGGTCGAGACACGGATCTCGAGCCTCGCCTACGCTCCCGAGATCGCCCACGCGATGCTGCAGCGGCAACAGGCCGCTGCCGTGATCGCGGCGCGCGAGAAGATCGTCGAGGGTGCGGTGAGCATGGTCGAGGGTGCGCTGCGGCAGCTGGAGGCCGACGACGTGGTGGCCCTGGACGAGGAGCGCAAGGCTGCGATGGTGTCGAACCTGCTGGTCGTGCTGTGCGGCTCGTCGCAGGCGACGCCCGTGGTGAACACCGGGTCGCTGTACACCTGAGCCGATGGCGAGCACAGGAGTTCCGCCGCCGGAGCCGGGTCAGGGCGGACGGGAGCGCAAGCCCGTCCTGCTCCGGCTCGATCCGGCGGTGCACGAGGCCCTGGCGCGCTGGGCCGCCGACGACCTGCGTTCCGTGAACGCGCACATCGAACTGTTGCTGCGCCAGGCTCTGGCGAAGGCCGGCCGCAGCCCGAAGGACGCCGGACCGCTGCCGAAACGGGGGCGGCCGGCGAAGGGGGAGTGACCCCGGCGGGAGAACGAGCCCAGCCCGCTACCGGGCGCCGACGTGCCCCAACTGACGCCACGCCTCGTAGACCGCGACGGCGGCGGCGCTGGCGAGATTGAGCGAACGCATTCCGGCGCGCATCGGGATGCGGACCCGCTCGGTGACGCGGGGATCGTCCAGATCCTCGGGCGCGAGCCCGTGGTCCTCCGGGCCGAACAGCAACACGTCTCCGGGCTGGTAGGCGATGTCGGTGTAGGCGGCCTCGGCACGGACGGTGAAGGCGAACACCCTGGCCGGCAACAGGGCGGCGTAGGCGGCGTCAAGGGAGTCGTGGACGAACGTGGCCGCGTCGTCGCGATAGTCCAGACCCGCCCGGCGCAGCTTGGTGTCGTCCATGTCGAAACCGAGGGGACGAGCCAGGTGCAGCTCGGCGCCGGTGACCGCGGCCAGGCGCATGGTGGAGCCGGTGTTGTTGGGGATCTGCGGGGTGCAGAACAGGATGCGCAGCGGGCGGGTCACGCCGGCCATCTTTTCACCGCCCCGGCGAACCGGTTGTCAGAGGCCGCAGCTAGCGTGAGCAGCATCGCTGGCGAATGAGGGGGCGCACCATGACTGAATCGGCCCTGTCGACCTTCCTGGCGACGGTCCGTCCGGATGCGGCGGCGACCGTGATCGCCGTGGACCGGGCCGTTCATCAGGCCGCGCAACTCGACACCGCGATCAAGTGGGGCAAGCTCACCTACGCCGCGAACGGTGACTTTCACCACTGGATCTGCGCCACGTCGGTGAGCAAGAAGCAGGTCACCCTCACCTTCCATTTCGGCGGGTTGTTGCCCGACCCGCCAGCGGCTTTTCGTGAAGGATCCAGCACGTTCCTGCGGATGCTGGACTTCACCGCCCCGGACTCGATCGACGCCGGGGTGGTCGCCCGGACGATCACCGCCGCCCTGGCCGAGCTGGACTACTTCACAGCCAACTGGAAGGCGATCTCGGCCGGCGAGCTTCCGCCGCGCTGACCGCGACTCAGGGCCATGCCAGAGCCAGCCGGCTGCTGAACTCTCGGGGGATGTCGTCGATCGGATCGGTGAAGGACAACGTGCGAGCCACCAGCTGCAGGGGGGCGGAGAAATCGTCGCCGGCCACGTCCAGGACGTGCGGGTAGAGCGGATCGCCCAGGATCGGCAGGCCCAGCCCGGCCAGCTGCACGCGTAGCTGGTGGGTCTTGCCGGTGCGCGGGGTGAGCCGATAGCGGGCGTGGCGGCCACGGACCTCGACGAGTTCGACCAGGGTTTCGGCGTTCGGCTCGCCCTCGACGAGCAGCGCCTGCAGGCTGCCCCGCGGCTTCTCGATGCGGCTGAGCGCCGTGCGCGGAAAGGACAGGCTCGGGTCGTACGGCGCCAGCGCCTCGTAGGTCTTGTGCACTCCCCGGGTGCGGAACAGCTCGGCGTACGGGCCGCGCCAGACCCGTCGGGTGGTGAAGACCACCACCCCGGCAGTCAGCCGATCGAGGCGATGGACCGGCGCCAGCTCGGGCAGGCCGAGGGCTTCGCGCAGCCGCACCAGCGCGGTCTGGCGCACGTGCACCCCGCGCGGCGTGGTGGCAAGGAAGTGCGGCTTGTCGACCACCACCAGCCGCTCGTCGGCGTGCAACACCATCACCTCGAACGGCACCGGAGGTTCAGCGGCCAGTTCGCGGTGGAACCACACCATGGTGTGCGGACGGTACGCCTCCGCGCCGGTCCACGGACGTCCGGCCTGATCGACGAACGCACCCGCGGCCAGCATCTCGTCCACCGGGGCACCGTCCGCCAGCCGGTCGCGCAGGAAGTCGCGCATCGTCGCCCAGCGCGGGGCGTCCGGCAGGTTGTCCGGGGTGCGCACCCAGGCAGCGTCCAGCCCGTGCCGTTGCGGCAGTGGTGAGCGGGGCATCAGCCCGCCTCAGCGGGGCGTCAGGTGGACACCGGCGAGCATGCAGCGCACTGAGCCTCCCGCGAGTTCGATCGTCGGGATCGAGAGCGGCAGCAGCTGCGCTGACGCCTCGATCACGGCGCGCTGCTCCGGCGTGAGCGCGGCGGCGGCTCGGGCGGACAGTGCCAGGACGCGCCCGTCCCGTCCGGTCAGCTCGATGGCGTTGCCGGCGAAGTCCCCGACCTGCCCGAAGTCGAGGTCCAGGACGGTGCGACCGCTGTCGGCCAGCCGGCCGGCCACCTCGGCCCGGCGGGCGTCGTCGCTGATCGCCGCCAGGCAGACCAGGGCGTACTCGGTGGCGATCGCCATCAGCACGTTGGTGTGGTAGATCGGCCGTCCGTGCGCGTCCGCCGTCGGGAAGGCCATCGGCTCGTAGCCGAAGGCCGTGCAGAAGCGTTCCAGGATGACCGGGTCGGCCCGGTGCGAGCTGGCCACGTACGCGACCCGTTCGAGATGGTCGAACACCATCGCACCGGTGCCCTCGAGGAACAGGTTGTCGTACTCGAGTCCCGAGTAGTCAATGACCTCCTGCACCCGGTAGGTGCTCTTCAGCAGCTCGATCACGTCGCTGCGGCGCTCGCGTCGGCGGCTCGGCGCGTACATCGGGTAGATCGCGATCCGGCCGCCGGTATGCGTGGAGAACCAGTTGTTCGGGAACACGGAATCGGGGGTGTCGAACTGCCCGAAGTCGTCGAACACGTGCACCCGGACGCCGGTCGCGACGAGGGCGTCGACGCAACTGTCGAATTCCTCCCTCGCGGCGCTCGCGATCAGGTCGACCGAGTGTTCCCGCGGACTCACCTGGAAGGCATTGTCGAGCCTCGTCTCGGCATTCACCGAGAAGCGGTGGGGACGCACCATCACGACGGCCGTGGGAGCCTGGACGTTGCGATAGTTCACCCGGGTTCCTCCTTGCCGTTCAGCATAGGGTTTCGGGACCGACGAATTAGGGCAGCATGGCTGGGTGAACCGAAACGTCTCCTGCCACCTCGAGCTGAGCCTGTCGGGGCCGGTCGAGCTCGTCTTCTGTGTGGCCGTCGCCGCGGACGTGCCGCTGCTCAGCGAGTCGATCAGCGTCCTGGTGGATGGCCGCCCGGAGCCACCGACCGAGCTGCGGGACGAGCACGGCACCCGGCTGCACCAGGTGCACGCAGAGGGGGACGCGGTGGTGCTCGACTACGCGGCGGTCGCCGGAGGGCTGGCTGACCCCGCACCGGCCACCGAGCTCGACAGGCTGCACTACCTGCGGCAGAGCCGCTACTGCGAGGCGGACAGCCTGGCGCCGACAGCCGCGGCGGAGTTCGCCGGGCTGGAAGGGCCGTCGCTGCTGGTCGCCGTGGGGGAGTGGGTGAATCGGCGGATCGCCTACGTGGGCGGGTCCAGCAGCGGCACCGACAGCGCACTGGACACGTTGCTGGCGCGCCAGGGCGTCTGCCGGGACTTCGCCCACCTCTCGATCGCCCTGCTGCGTGCGCTCGGCGTCCCGGCACGCCTGGCCGCGGTTTACGCTCCGGGGCTCAGCCCGATGGAATTCCATGCGGTCTGCGAAGCGCTGGTCGATGGGGCCTGGTGGGTGGTGGACGCCACCAGGCACGCGCCGCGCCAGAGCCTGCTGCGCGTCGCCACCGGCAGGGACGCCGCCGACACGGCGTTCCTGACCAGTTTCGGCGCCCCGGTCGAACTCACCGTGATCGACGTGTCCGCGGTCGCCGAGGACTTCGTCGTCGATGACCAGTCCACCCTGACCCAGCTGCGCTGACCTCCGCGGGTCGGGTGTCCGGCGGGACGCCGCGACTCAGGTAACCTTGCCGGGCGATGTTGGTGGTACGAGATCTTGAGGTGCGGGCGGGAGCCCGCCTTTTGCTGTCCCCGGCGTCCTTCCAGGTGGCTGCGGGCGACAAGATCGGCCTGGTCGGGCGCAACGGCGCGGGCAAGACCACCCTCACCCGCATCCTTGCCGGAGAGTCGCTGCCGGCCGCCGGAACGGTGAGCCGGTCGGGCCAGATCGGCTACCTGCCGCAGGATCCACGCACGGGTGACCTCGACCAGCTCGCCAGGGACCGGATCCTCTCCGCCCGCGGGCTCGACCAGATTCTGCGTCGGCTGAACACCTACTCGCTGGCGATGGCGAGCGAGGAGGGCGAGGCGCAGGAGAAGGCGATGTCGTCCTACGCGCGCGCGGAGGCCGAGCTCGCCGCCGCGGGTGGCTACGGCGCGGAGTCGGAGGCGGCCCGGATCGCGGCGAACCTCGGCCTGCCCGACCGCGTCCTCGGCCAGGAGCTGCGGACGCTCTCCGGCGGCCAGCGGCGTCGGGTCGAACTCGCCCGGATCCTGTTCTCCGGCGCGGACAACCTGCTCCTGGACGAGCCGACCAACCACCTCGACGCCGACTCGATCGTCTGGCTGCGGGGCTTCCTGCAGGCCTACCCGGGTGGGCTGATGGTCATCTCCCACGACGTGGGCCTGCTCGATGCGACGGTCACCAAGGTCTTCCACCTCGACGCCAACCGCGCCGAGCTGGACATCTACGCGATGGACTGGAAGCGCTACCTGCTGCAGCGCGAGACCGACGAGAAGCGCCGCAAGCGCGAGCGCGCGAACGCCGAACGCAAGGCCGATGCGCTGATGGCGCAGGCGGACAAGATGCGCGCGAAGGCGACCAAGGCGGTCGCGGCCCAGAACATGGCCCGGCGGGCGGAGAAGCTGCTCAGTGGGCTGGAGGAGCAGCGGGCGCACGACAAGGTCGCCAAGATCCGG
The DNA here is from genome assembly GCA_002843035.1 of Actinobacteria bacterium HGW-Actinobacteria-5. Taxonomy (GTDB): domain Bacteria; phylum Actinomycetota; class Actinomycetes; order Propionibacteriales; family Propionibacteriaceae; genus Propionicimonas. Next base: position 11,930 of record PHEV01000039.1, read on the forward strand.
TTCCCGAAGCCCGCCCCGTGCGGCAAGGTGCCGCTGACCGCGGCCGAGCTGAGCAAGTCGTACGGGTCGCTGGAGGTGTTCACCGACGTCGACCTGGCGATCGACCGGGGCGCGAACGTGGTGGTGCTGGGCCTGAACGGGGCAGGAAAGACCACGCTGCTGCGCATCCTGGCGGGCATCGAGCAGCCGGACACCGGCGAGGTCGTGGCCGGGCACGGCCTGCGGCTGGGGTACTACGCGCAGGAGCACGAGACGCTCGACGTGTCCGCGACCGTGCTCGAGAACATGATGACCGCTTCGCCGGACATGACCGAGACCGACGTGCGCAAGATCCTCGGCTCGTTCCTGTTCACCGGGGACGATGTGGACAAGCCTGCTCGCGTGCTGTCCGGCGGGGAGAAGACCAGGCTCGCGCTGGCGATGCTGGTGGTGTCCGCGGCCAATGTGCTGCTGCTGGACGAGCCGACGAACAACCTCGACCCGGCCTCCCGCGCCGAGGTGCTGAGCGCGATCCGGACCTATGCCGGCGCGGTCATCCTGGTCACGCACGACGAGGGCGCGGTGGAGGCGCTGCAGCCCGACCGAGTCCTGCTGCTGCCCGATGGCGTCGAGGACCTGTGGAACCCGGACTACACCGACCTGGTCAGCCTGGCCTGAGCGCATCGGCCGGCGAGCCGGGCGCCGCAGATCCAGCATCCTTCGTCTCGACCCGGCCGTCCGGGCTGACTACCCTCACTGGTGTGCCGTTCTTCGGCTTCCCGCGCCGCATCATGAACTCCATTGAAGGAGCAGTCAAGGAATGACCGCTGTCGGCGACAGCCATCTGCAGCCCCTGCTCGATCGCGCAGTGATCGCGTTGCGTGCGCCCACCCAGGTGTGGAGCGACGTCGGCGGCGACATGGGCGAGCACGCCATCGAGGGTGTCTACCACGGCGACGTGCGGCACATCGGCCGGCTGCGACTGAGCTGCCCGGACTCGCCGATCGAGTGGATCTCGACCGGCGAACGCGGCGCCGATGCGGTCACGTTCATCGGGCTGCTGCGCGGTATCGACGATGCCGGTTCTGATCCGCGGGTGCGGTTGGTCCGCGAGCGGGTCGTCGCGGCGGGACGGCTGACCGAGCGCCTGCTGGTGGCCAACCGGACCGAAGCCACCATCTCCACCAGCCTGGAGGTGCGGCTGGATCCGGAGTTCGGCTCGATGCAGGAGGTGAAGGCGGGCCTCAGTCCTGCCGCCCCGCTCGACCTGGCAGTGGTCGATGATGCGGTCGTTGCCTCTTCCGGGACGGCCCGCACCGTCGTCCGGGCGTCCGGAGCCGAGCTGGCCGTGGAGAGCGACCAGGTCGTCCTGCGCTGGTCGGTCACGGTGGCTGCGGGTGCGGAAGTGCGGCTGCACTGGAGCCTCGACCTCGTCGACGACAGCCTGGTCGTCCAGGCTCCGACGAGCCCGGCGCCGTGGACGAGCGACGGTCGGCTGGCTGCCCTCCTCGCCGACGCCGGCGCGTCCGACCCCCGCGGTGGCCGCTGGCTGCGCACGGCTCTGGGCGATCTCGACGCCCTCCGGCTGTGCCTGCCCGAGCACCCCGACGACCAGTTCTACGCAGCCGGCGCGCCGTGGTTCCTCACCTTGTTCGGCCGGGACTCGCTGTGGGCCGCCCGTCTGCTGCTGCCGGCGGACCTGTCGATCGCTGCCTCGACGCTGCGGGTGCTTGCCCGCCTGCAAGGCAGGCTCGACGATCCGGCGACAGCCCAGCAACCGGGCAAGATCCTGCACGAGCTGCGATCGGCGGCGCTGACCCTGCCCGGCGAGGGCGTTGAGCTGCCGCCGCTGTACTACGGCACCGTGGACGCGACCCCGCTGTGGGTCTGCCTGCTGGTGGACGCCTGGCGGGCCGGGCTCGACGAGGACCAGGTGCGCGCGCTCCTGCCCAACCTGGACGCGGCACTGCGCTGGATCATCGAGTTCGGGGACGCCGATGGCGACGGCTTTCTGGACTACCAGGACCAGACCGGCCATGGCCTGGCCAACCAGGGCTGGAAGGACTCCGGCGACTCGATCCAGTGGCGCGACGGACGGATCGCCGAGGGCCCGATCGCGCTGTGCGAGGTGCAGGCCTACGCCTACGAGGCTGCGACCGGGGCCGCTGACCTGCTGGACGCCCTGGGGGTCGGCGAGGCCGGGACCAGGCCAGCGGAGCTTCGGCGGTGGGCAGCCGACCTGCGCGCGCGCTTCCGCAGGACCTACTGGGTGGAGACGGTCGAGGGCCGTTACCCTGCGATCGCGCTGGACCGGCACAAGCGTCCGGTGGATTCGTTGACCAGCAACATCGGCCACCTCATCGGGACCGGCCTGCTCGACCCCGTGGAAGAGACCGGCCTCGCCGCGCTGCTGCTGGGCCCTTCGCTGAGTTCCGGCTACGGCATCCGCACGCTGTCGAAGGGCGCGAGCGGCTACTGGCCGTTGTCGTACCACGGCGGCAGCGTGTGGACCCACGACAACGCCATCGCGATCTTCGGGCTCTCCCGGGCCGGGCTGCACCAGCCGGCCCGCCGGCTGGCCGAGCAGCTGCTGGTGGCAGCGGAGGCCTTCGGGTGGCGCGTCCCCGAGCTGCACGGGGGCGACGCCGACGACGAGGTGCCGCGTCCGACGCCCTACCCGGCGGCCTGCCGCCCGCAGGCCTGGGCGGCGGCGGCTGCCGTGACCGCGACGGGAGCGCTCGCCCTGCCCCGGTGAGGAGGCCTACCGCGAGCGGCGCCCGCGCGAGCGTCCGCGAGGCGACGCCTGGGCCGGCCTCGGTGTGCTGGCCGGCTTCTTCGTCGCCGCGTCGCCGCGCTCCCGGGCGGTGCGGGAACTGTTCGCCGTCCGCCCGCGGACGATGCCGATGAACTCGGCGATCAGGTCGTTGGGGTTGTCGACCCTCCAGGCCAGGCCGACGGTCGTCGACTCGCCGTCGCGGATCGGACGGTAGACCAGATCGCGGCGGCTCTGCGAGCGTGCAACCGACATCGGCACCAGCAGCACGGCTTCGCCGGCGGCGACCAGGTCGATCGCCTGCGGGTTCACCTCGGTGCGGCAGTCCTCGTCGGCCAACTCCTCCAGGCTCACGTCTTCGACGGCAGCGACAGCGTGATCCTTGGCGACCCAGGCGACCGGCACCTCGTCGTAGAGCTGGATCAGGTGCAGCTCGTCGGTCTCGAGCGGCAGCCGGGCAAAGCACAGATCGGCCTCGCCCGAGTCCAGCACGCCCCGCTGTCCGGCCTGGGTGACCTCCTGCACCACCAGCGGCACCCGGGGGAAGCGCTCCTGCCAGATCGTCCGCCACTTGGTGAGGGTCACACCGGGCACGAAAGCCACCCGAAGGACCGGCCTGGCCGGCTGCTCACTGGTCACCCCCGCAGGCTAGCTGCTGTCGGCCAGCTACGCTTCACCGGTGAGCCAGACGATGAAGCCCCAGACCGCCGCTGCCAAGCTCGGCATCTACCTGCCCGCGGCGCCTGAGGAGTTCCGTACCTCACCGATCACCCGCGACGAACTCGAAGCCCTGCGCAGCGATCCGCCGGAGTGGTTGGTGGAGCTGCGACGCAACGGCCCCTTCCCGCGCGACGTGGTGGCACAGAAGCTCGGCGTCTCCCGATCGGGGTTGGTGCGCGGCGGTGTCACCGAAGCGCTGACTGCAGACCAGGTCGGCGAGCTGATCGCCGATCCGCCGGCGTGGCTGGTCCGCGAGCGCGAGACCTACCGCGACGTGGTCGCGGAGAAGCAGCGACTCAAGGACGAAGGGCGCGACTGACCGCGGCCCTCAGGCAACGACGTGCAGCGTGATGCGCTGTTGCCCGCCGTCGATCTCGACCGTCGCACCGACCGGCACCTGCCGCCCGCGGCGGGTCTCGACGTCGCCGTCGACCCGCACGGCGCCGGCGGCCAGCAGGGCCTTGGCCTCGCCGCCGTCGCTGACCACACTGGCGAACTTCAGAAGCTGGCCGAGCCGGATGACGTCCCCACCGATCGCGATCTCCACTACTCCAGTGTGGACCAGCGGTGTCGCCGGCGTCCGGTGGCGTCCGTGGACTACAGCAGCTCGGATGCCCTGGTCAGGACGTCGCGCAGCATCCCGGTGACCTCGGCGAACTCGGGCTCGCCGATCGTCAACGGGGGAGCGAGCTGGACCACCGGGTCGCCGCGATCGTCGGCGCGGCAGTACAGGCCGGCGTCGAACAGCGCCTTCGAGAGGAACCCGCGCAGCAGCCGCTCCGACTCGGCCTCGTTGAACGTCTCCCTGGTCTCCTTGTCCTTGACCAGTTCGATGCCGTAGAAGTAGCCGGCGCCGCGGACGTCGCCGACGATCGGCAGGTCTCGCAGGGTGTCCAGTTGCGCCCGGAACGCGGGTGCAAGGTTCTTCACCCGGTCGTTGAGGCCCTCGGCCTCCATCACGTCGAGGTTGGCCATCGCCACCGCGGCCGAGACCGGGTGGCCGCCGAAGGTGTAGCCGTGGGCGAACGAGGTGGTGCCGTGCCGGAACGGTTCGAACAGCCGCTCGGAGGCGATCATGGCCCCGATCGGGGAGTAGCCGCTGCTCATCCCCTTTGCGCAGGTGATGATGTCGGGCACGTAGTCGAAGTCGTCGCAGGCGAACATCGAGCCGATTCGGCCGAAGGCGCAGATCGTCTCGTCCGAGACCAGCAGCACGTCGTACTCGTCACAGATCTGACGAACCCGCTCGAAGTAGCCTGGCGGCGGGGGGAAGCAGCCGCCCGAGTTCTGCACGGGCTCGAGGAACACCGCGGCCACGGTGTCAGGTCCCTCGAACTCGATCGCCTCCGCGATCCGGTCCGCGGCCCACTGGCCGAACGCGTACTCGTCGTCGCGCAGGTGCTCCGGGGCCCGGTAGAAGCCGGTGTTCGGCACCTTCAGCGCGCCCGGCACCAGCGGCTCGAACGGCGCCTTCGCCGAAGGGATGCCGGTGATCGACAGCGCGCCGTGCGGCGTGCCGTGGTACGCGATCGACCGCGAGATCACTTTGGTCTTGCCCGGCTTGCCGGTGAGCTTGAAGTACTGCTTGGCGAGCTTCCAGGCCGACTCCACGGCCTCGCCGCCGCCGGTGGTGAAGAACACCCGGTTCAGATCGCCGGGGGCGTAACCGGCCAGCCGCTCGGCGAGTTCGATGCCCGTCGGGTGCGCGTAGCTCCACAGCGGGAAGAACGCCAGCTTCGCGGCCTGCTCGGCTGCCGCCTCGGCCAGCTCGATGCGCCCGTGCCCGACCTGGACGGTGAACAGCCCGGCGAGTCCGTCGAAGTACTCCCGTCCGCGGTCGTCCCAGATCCGGTGCCCCTGGCCGCGCACGATCACCGGCACCTGCGCGCCGAGCCCTCCGTCCGCGGTCGGCTCGTACACGGAGTGGCGGGTGAAGTGTCCCCACAGGTGGTCGCGCGCCGCGTCGGTGAGCGGAGTGCCGGTGCGGGTGGTCTGCTGGCTCATCGGGTGCCCCAGTCGTAGTGCTGCTTGTTGAGTTTCAGGTAGACGAAGGTCTCGGTGTCGGTCACACCGGGGATGGTGCGGATCCGGGTCATCAGCAGGTCGAGCAGCTCTGCATCGCCCTCGCAGACCACCTCGACCAGCAGGTCGAAGCTTCCGGCCGTGGTGACCACGTAGTCGATCTCAGGGATCTCGCAGAGCTTGGCCGCGATCGGGCTGACGTCGCCGTGGGACCGGATCCCGATCATGGCCTGACGGGTGAAGCCCACCACGAGCGGGTCGGTCACCGCGACGATCTGCATCACGCCCGACTCGATCAGGCGCTGCACGCGTTGACGGACTGCCCCCTCCGACAGCCCGACCTCGCCGGCGATGCTCACGAACGGCCTGCGACCGTCGGTCTGCAGCAGCTCGATGATCCGCTTCCCGACATCGTCCAGGACCGGTGCGGGCCGCTCGAGAGTGGCAGTTGACGTACGTGTTCTCGCCATGGCCCCAGATCTTGCCCTGCGATAGTCGGAGTTGGCAAACTCTGACACCACGATATTCGTGGTAATCGGGTCGAAACAATTGCGGATTAGGCTGCGCATTGTCAAAGATGCTCAACCAGGACCGCGGATCGGAGGGACGGATGACAGACGCCAGGCGGTTGCAGAACTTCATCGGCGGCGGCTACGTCGACGCCGCCACTGACTCCTTCACCGAGGTGATCGATCCCGCGACGGCGGCGGTGATCGCCCGGGCTCCGGTGTCGGCCGCCTCCGACGTGGATGCCGCGTACGCCGCTGCGGATGCGGCCTTCCGGACCAGCTGGGGACGCACGACGCCCGGCGAGCGGCAGGCCGCGCTGCTGAAGCTCGCGGACGCGATCGAGGCAAGGGCGGACGACATCGTCGCCCTGGAGGCCAGCCAGACCGGGAAGCCGCTCAGCCTGACCGCATCGGAGGAGATCCCGCCGATGGTCGACCAGCTCCGGTTCTTCGCCGGTGCGGCGCGGGTGCTCGAGGGACGCGCCGCAGCGGAGTACATGGCCGGGCACACCTCCTGGATCCGACGCGAACCGATCGGCGTCGTGGGTCAGGTCACGCCCTGGAACTACCCGGTGATGATGGCGGTGTGGAAGATCGCCCCCGCCCTTGCCGCCGGCAACACGGTCGTGCTGAAGCCGGCCGAGACGACCCCGCTGACCACGCTGCTGCTGGCCGAACTGGCCGCCGAGTTCCTGCCGCCCGGCGCACTGAACGTGGTTACGGGCGACCGGGACACCGGCCGGCTCGTCGTGGAGCACCCGACCCCCGCCCTGGTGGCCATCACGGGATCGGTGCGGGCCGGGGCGGAAGTGGCGAGCAGTGCCGCCAGGTCGCTCAAGCGCGTCCATCTCGAACTCGGAGGCAAGGCGCCCTGCATCGTCTTCGACGACGCAGACATCGAAGCGGCCGTCGAGGGCCTCGGCGTCGCGGGCTTCTTCAATGCCGGCCAGGACTGCACGGCCGCGACCCGGGTTCTCGTGCACGAGCGCATCCACGACGACTTCGCCGCGGCGCTGGCCGAGTTCGCCGCAGGCACGGTGGTGGGCCCGCCCGACGATCCGGACGCACTGTTCGGCCCGGTGAACAACGCCGCTCAGCTCGGCCGGATCTCCGGATTCATCGACCGGCTGCCCGATCACGCGAGCCTCGTGGCCGGGGGAGAGCGCCTCGGGACCCTCGGGGATGGGTACTTCTACGCCCCGACCGTGGTGTCCGGACTCCGCCAGGACGACGAGGCGATCCAGTCCGAGATCTTCGGCCCGGTGATCACGGTCCAGTCGTTCAGCGACGAGGACCAGGCCATCCGCTGGGCGAACGACGTCGAGTACGGCCTCGCGTCCAGCGTCTGGACGAAGGACTTCGGTCGCGCCATGCGGGCGAGCAAGGAGCTCGACTTCGGCTGCGTCTGGATCAACACTCACATCCCGCTGGTCGCCGAGATGCCGCACGGCGGCTTCAAGCGCAGCGGCTATGGCAAGGACCTGTCCATGTACGGGTTCGAGGACTACACCCGGATCAAGCATGTGATGGCGAACATCGACTCCTGAGAAGAACCGAGAAAGAGAGGCGACATGCCCGACCGACCCGACCCATTGCTGACGTCCTTCGCCCGCGCGACGATTTCCCGCCGCAGTGCGCTGACCGGCTTCGCCGCCGTCGCGGCTGCCGGGCTGCTGACCGCCTGTGGCTCGGCCGGACGCAAGTCCACGGACTCCGGTACGGCGTCCGCGGCCACGCCGAAGGCCGCCGAGGACCTCTCCGACACCGACAAGGTCGTGAACTGGTCGAACTGGCCCGAGTACATCGACGTCGACGATGCGGGCAAGCACCCCAGCATCGAGGGCTTCACCAAGCAGACCGGCATCAAGGTCAACTACAACGAGGACTACAACGACAACGACGAGTTCTTCGCCAAGGTGCGCCCGCTGCTCGAGGCCGGCCAGGACACCGGACGCGACACCTGGGTGAGCACTGACTGGATGGTGGCCCGGCTCGCCCGGCTCGGCTACCTCCAGCCGCTCAACTACGACAACATCCCCAACCTGTCCAACCTCGAGCCGTCGCTGAAGAGCGTCCCGTTCGACAACGGCCGGGTGTACTCGCTGCCCTGGCAGAGCGGATTCGTCGGGATCGCCTACAACCCGAAGGCCACCGGTGGACGCAAGGTGACCAGCGTCGACCAGTTGCTCCACGACCCCGCCCTGAAGGGCAAGGTGACCATGCTGACCGAGATGCGCGACACCGTGGGCGTGGTGCTGATCGAGCAGGGCGTGAGTCTCGCCAACGTCACCGCCGAGCAGTTCGCCGCTGCGCTTCAGGTGATCCAGGACGCCAAGGACTCCGGCCAGATCAAGGGCTTCACCGGCAACGAGTACACCAAGCCGCTCGCCTCCGGGGACACTGCTGCCTGCCTGGCCTGGACCGGCGACGTGGTGCAGCTCCGGGCGGACAACCCGAGCCTCGGCTACACGCTCGGCGACCAGGGCATCCCGATGTTCTCCGACAACTTCGTGATCCCGAACCTCGCCCAGCACAAGAAGAACGCCGAGCGCCTGATCAACTACTACTACGACCCGGCGGTCATGGCGAAGGTGGCCGACTACGTCAACTACATTCCGCCGGTCGCAGGGGTGAAGCCGATTCTGGTGAAGAAGGATCCGGAGGTCGCCAACAACGAGTTGATCTTCCCCAGCGAGGCGATCCTGGCGAAGGCGCAGGTCTTCCGGGCGCTCACCGCGGACGAGGAGACCGCGTTCAACCGCCAGTTCCAGGCCGTGGTAACGGGCTAGGCGATGACGAAGCCCACGACGTCCTCCGGACCGCTCCGCCTGGTCGGACTGACCCGCCACTTCGACGACTTCGTCGCGGTGGCGGGGATCGACCTCGAGGTGCCCGCAGGGTCCTTCTTCGCCCTGCTGGGACCCTCCGGCTGCGGCAAGACAACGACCCTGCGGATGGTCGCGGGGCTGGAGGAGCCCACCGCGGGCCGGATCTACCTCGGTGACGAGGACATCACCGCGACCAGGGCCTACCAGCGTCGGGTGAACACCGTCTTCCAGAGCTATGCGTTGTTCCCGCACCTGAGCGTGCTCGACAACGTCGGCTTCGGCCTGCGCCAGCTGAAGGTGGCCGACTGGAAGCAGCGCTCCATGGAGGCCCTCGAACTGGTTCAGCTGGCCGACCGGTCCCGGCAGCGCCCGCGGCAGCTCTCCGGCGGCATGCAGCAGCGCGTCGCCCTGGCCCGGGCGATCGTGAACCGTCCCGAGGTGCTGCTGCTGGACGAGCCGCTGGGCGCACTCGACCTGAAGCTGCGCCGCGAGATGCAGATCGAGCTGAAGCGGATCCAGCAGGAGGTCGGGATCACCTTCATCCACGTCACCCACGACCAGGAGGAGGCCATGACGATGGCCGACACGGTCGCGGTGATGAATGCCGGCCACCTTGAGCAGGTGGGCGAGCCGGCCGCGCTCTACGACCGCCCGGCGACGGCCTACGTCGCGAGCTTCCTCGGCCAGTCGAACCTGCTGCCGCTGGAGGGCTTCAGCGATCCCGGTGGCGAGTTCGTCACCGCGCACGCCCACGGCAACGGCCTCGTGGTGGAACGCGCCCAGTTGCCCAAGGGCATGCCGCTGGACGGAGGGTTCGCCGAGGGCGCCCCTTCCGTGCACCTGGGCATCCGCCCGGAGAAGCTGCGGATCCTCTCCCCGGACGAAGCCCCGAGCGCGAACCGGCTCGGCGGCACGGTCACCGATGCCTCCTTCACCGGCGTGGCCACCACCTACCTCGTGGCCATGCCCTGGGGGCAGGAGCTCACTGTCACCCGGCCCAACGACGGCTCGTTGCGCGCCCGGCCCGGCGACGCGGTGGTGCTGGGCTGGGATCCGCACCAGTCGTTCGTGGTGTCGGAGGCGCTCTGATGGCGTTCGCCCACCCGATCGGCGGCGTCCGTCCGGTCCGGTCCAGCCGGCGCCGCGGCTACTTCGTTCCGGTCCTGCTGCTCACCCCCGCGATGCTCTGGCTGACGGTGTTCTTCGTGGTGCCGACCATCTCGCTGGCGTCCCAGTCGCTGCAGACCGGCGACATCGACAACGGCTACACCCTCACCTGGAACTTCCAGACCTATGCCGATGCGCTGGCGCGGTACTGGTCGCACTTCCTGCGTTCGTTCGGCTACGCGGCCACGGCGACCGTGGGGACGCTGCTGCTGGGCTACCCGCTGGCCTGGTTCATCGCGCACCGCTCGGGGAAGTACAAGAACGCGCTGCTCGTCCTGGTGGTCGCGCCGTTCTTCACGAACTTCCTGATCCGCACCCTCGCCTGGCAGATCATCCTCACCGACACCGGCCCGGTGACCGGGTTCTTCCGGGCGACCGGGCTGACCAGCGTCCTGCAGGCGGTCGGACTGACCAACAACGACACCCTGCTGTTCTCGCCGTTCGCCGTCGTCTCCGGCCTCGTCTACAACTTCCTGCCGTTCATGGTGCTGCCGCTGTACGCCTCGCTGGAACGCCTCGACACCCGGCTGCTGGACGCCGCCGGTGACCTGTACGCGAACGGTTGGCACACGTTTTGGCGGGTGATCTGGCCGCTGTCGTTGCCCGGGGTGGTCTCGGGCACACTACTCACCTTCATCCCTGCCGCCGGCGACTACATCAACTCCAAGCTGCTCGGCAACACCCAGACCGTGATGATCGGTCAGGTCATCGACGCCCAGTTCCTGCGTGTGCTGGACTACCCGACCGCTGCGGCGCTGTCCTTCATCCTGATGATCACGATCATCATCCTGGTCGGCGTGTACGTGCGCATCGCCGGTACCGAGGAGCTGGTCTGATGGCGTGGCTCCGGCGCAACCTCGTGATCATCGTCGGCCTGCTGGTGATGGCCTACATCCTGATGCCGAACGTCGTGGTCACGGTGTTCTCGTTCAACAAGCCCAGCGGCCGGTACAACTACCAGTGGAACGAGTTCTCCCTGGACGCCTGGCTGCACCCCTGCGCCAGCGCGGGCATGTGCGAAGCCCTCGGGCTCAGCCTGTGGGTGGCCGTGGTGTCGTCGCTGGTGGCCACCGTGATCGGGACGGCCGCGGCGTTCGCACTGGGCCGCTACCGGTTCCGTGGCCGCGGGGCGACCAATCTGCTGGTGTTCTTCCCGATGGCCACGCCCGAGGTCGTGATGGGCTCCTCGCTGCTCACCCTGTTCGTGGCCATGGGTATCCCGTCCGGCCAGGGCACGATCCTGATCGCGCACATCCTGTTCACGCTCTCGTTCGTGATCACGACGGTGAAGGCCAGGGTGGCCTCCCTCGACCCGGCGCTGGAACAGGCCGCGGCCGACCTGTACGCGCGGCCGTCGCAGGTGTTCTGGCGGGTCACTTTCCCGCTGGTCGCTCCGGGTATCGCCGCGGGCGCACTGCTCGCCTTCGCCCTGAGCTTCGACGACTACATCGTGACCAACTTCAATGCCGGTGCCACGACCGTGACGTTCCCCATGTACGTGTGGGGCGCGTCGCAGCGGGGCACCCCGGTGCAGATCAACGTGATCGGCACCGTCATGTTCGTCGGCGCCTTGGCGATCGTCGGGATCGCGCAGGCGATCGGCGCTCGGAGGAGAAAGGTGGCGCCCTAGATGCGCATTCTGGTGGTGGGCTCCGGAGGAGTCGGCGACGCGGTGGCGCGGATCGCCGCCCGGAGGAGCTTCTTCGAGGTGATGGTCATGGCCGACTACGACCTCACCAGAGCAGAGGCGAGTGTTGCAGCCGCGGGGGGAGGGGAGCGCTTCGTCGCCGCGCACGTGGATGCGTCCGATCCGGCCTCGGTTGCGGCACTGGCCCGCGAGCACCGGATCACCCACGTGCTGAACGCAGTCGACCCGAGGTTCGTGATGAGCGTGTTCGAGGGGGCGTTCGCCGCCGGCGCGGACTACCTCGACATGGCGATGAGCCTTTCCCACCCGCACCCGGAGAACCCGTACGGCGACGTCGGGGTGAAGCTCGGCGACGAGCAGTTCGCCCAGGCGTCCCAGTGGGAGGCCGCCGGGCGGCTGGCCCTGGTCGGGATCGGCGTCGAGCCCGGCCTCTCGGACGTGTTCGCGCGCTATGCAGCCGACCACCTGTTCTCGGAGATCGATGAGCTCGGCACCCGGGACGGCGCCAACCTGGTCGTGCGCGACGAGGACGGCCAGGAGATCTTCGCACCCAGCTTCTCGATCTGGACCACCATCGAGGAGTGCCTGAACCCGCCGGTGATCTGGGAGAAGGGCCGCGAGTGGTACACCACCGCGCCGTTCAGCGAGCCCGAGGTGTTCAAGTTCCCCGAGGGGATCGGGCCCGTGGAGTGCGTGAACGTCGAACACGAGGAAGTGCTCCTGATGCCGCGGTGGGTGGACGCGAAGCGGGTCACCTTCAAGTACGGCCTCGGTGATGAGTTCATCGGCGTCCTGAAGACGCTGCACGCCCTCGGGCTGGACCGGACCGCACCGGTGCGGGTGAAGGGCATCGAGGTGTCACCGCGCGACGTGGTCGCCGCCGTGCTGCCCGACCCGGCCACGATCGGGCCGCGGATGACCGGCAAGACCTGCGCCGGCCTCTACGTCACCGGCACCGGCACCGACGGGCAGCCGCGCCGGACCTACCTGTACCACGTGGTCGACAACGAGTGGTCGATGGCCAACTACGGTGCCCAGTGCGTGGTCTGGCAGACCGCGATCAACCCGGTGGTGGCGCTGGAGCTGCTGGCCACCGGGGCGTGGTCGGGGACGGGTGTACGCGGCCCCGAGTCGTTCGACGCGGTGCCGTTCCTTGACCTGCTGGCCGGGCCGGCGCCGGAGGGCTACAGCTCGGCGTGGGGAATGGAGGACCGGTGAACGAGCAATCCCTCACCCAGGAGCGGCTCCTGCTCACCGAGCTGCCCGGGCCCGCATCCCGGGCACTGGCGGAACGCCGCAAGGCGTCCGTCTCGTCGGCGGTGAGCGTCGGCAACGACCTGTACATCGACCGCGGAGACGGGGCCATTCTCGTCGACGTGGACGGCAACCAGCTGATCGACTTCGGCTCCGGCATCGCCGTGGCGTCCGTCGGCCATGCGGCACCGGCCGTGGTGGCAGCGGTCAAGGAGCAGGCGTCCCGGGTCGCGCACACCTGCTTCATGGTGACCCCCTACGCCGGCTACGTCGAGGTGTGCGAACAGCTCGCCGAGCTCACCCCTGGCGACCACGAGAAGCGCTCCGCGCTGTTCAACTCCGGCGCGGAGGCGGTCGAGAACGCCGTGAAAGTGGCCAGGGCCTACACCGGACGCCAGGCGGTGATCGCCTTCGACCACGCCTACCACGGCCGGACCAACCTGACCATGGCGCTGACCGCGAAGGTACAGCCGTACAAGGACGGGTTCGGACCGTTCGCCCCCGAGATTTACCGGATGGGGATGGCGTACCCCTACCGCTGGCCCACCGGCCCCGAGCACTGCGCGGAGGAGGCGTTCGCCGAGTTCGCCGCGCAGGTGCACGTGCAGGTGGGGGAGGAGCACGTCGCGGCGGTCCTGATCGAGCCGATCCAGGGCGAGGGCGGTTTCATCGTGCCGGCTCCGGGCTTCCTGACGTTGCTGTCGGACTGGTGCGCCACGCATGGCGTGGTGCTCATCGCC
>PHEV01000230.1 GCA_002843035.1 Actinobacteria bacterium HGW-Actinobacteria-5
GAGGAGCAGGCCGCAGCCCGGGCCGAACGCGACCAGGCCGAGCGACGGGAGTCCGAACTGGCAGCAGAGCGGGCCCAGCGCGATCAGGAGTCCTCGCGCGCCGCTGCCGACGCGCGGCGCCGCGAGCTCGCGGAGGAACACCGGCCCAGCTTCGACCCGGACGCCGCCCGCCGCGCCGCGACGATGCTCGAGCGGGCCAGGGTCGCCGTCCGCGCGGCCGGGGACCTCGCCGGGTCGGCCACCGCACACGAGCACCTTGCCGAGGTCCTGCGTCCGCTGGCGGTCGCGAATCCGGCCCTCACCGCAGAGCTGATCACGATCCTCGATGAGCTGGTCGCGCTGCGCTGGCGGCTCGGCGACGCCGAGGGTTCCCGCGCCGCGGCCCGGGAGGCGAAGTCCCTGGGCGGTTGAGCGGTCCGGCGAAACCGCCGGCTGGGCGGCGCGCCGGATGCTAGCGTCACTGGCACCGGAGGGTCATCACGGCGGATCGATGATCCGCGCGCCGTCCGGTGGAGAACCCACCCCCTTCCACCCCAGGAGGTCACCCCAATGAAGAGGCATGCCGGTTTGCTGCTCACGGTCGGGATCGTCGCCCAGCTCTGCCTACCCCTCGCGCTCGCGACCAGCGCCAGCGCCACTCCTTCGGGAACGCCATCGCTCGTGCTTCCCCTGGATGCCACCCCGAGTTCCTGCGGTGGCACCGCCTCGGGCAGCACCGACTTCCGGGCCGTTCACTTCAACGTCCTCGGTTCCACCTTCGGCTCCAACTGGAGCACGCGACGTTCGGTGGTGATCAAGCGGCTGTCGCACGTCCTCAACAACTCCGACACCGCCCGCGCGTCGATCTACGGGCTCACCGAAGTGACCAGCTCGGAAGCGGACTGGATCGCCCAGCAGCTCGGTCCCAACTATGCGGTCGCGGTACACAACCGGCTCCAGGCCATCGTCTTCGACACCACCACCTGGACCGTGAAGGACACGGGCCAGTACACCTTCACGACCGGCAGCACCGCCTACCACGGGTTCGTGCACGCACGGCTCAAGAACACCAGCACCGGAGCACAGGTGAACGTCATCGAGACGCACCTGGTGCCCAACTCGGTGTCCGGCGCGGCCAGCAAGCGGGCGGCCCAACTCTCCCAGATCACCTCGACGGTCGGCTCCTGGGTGAATCCCGTCCTGATCCTCGGCGACATGAACTGGAAGCTGTCCGACGGCTTCGAGACCGCCGCGGGCTCCGGGTACTGCTCGGTGCGGAAATGGGCCGGCTCCTACTCCCCTTCCGGCGCCTCCGGCTATCGCACGGACGGTGGCTCGGAGAACCCCGGCTCGAACAAGTACGGCAGTGGTGAACCGATCATCGACTACGGCCTGGTCCACCACGGCATCACGATGCGCACCTACCGGGTGCTCCGGGGCACGTTCGACAACACCAAGGCGGGCTCCGATCACCACATGCTCACCCTTCACCTGACCATCTAGCGGATCGGTCGAAGCCGGGCCCTCACCACGAGGCGCCGATCGGGAGGGCCCGGTCGTGGCATCCTCCGCCTACGCTGGGAGAGTCACAAGGGAGAGAGGACGACAATCATGAGGCGCATGCTGGCCGCGGTGGTCCTGACGATCCTGATGTCCGGCTGCGCGTCCACGGGAGGACCGATGAGCACACCCAGTACGCCGGCGTCGCCCTCGCCGAGCGCGAGCGCTCCCGGCGACGTCCCCGAGGCCCGCTGGGCGGCGATCCTCGCCGACCTCGCCGCACGTGGCGTGGCGACCGACGACGTCCAGCTGGTCAGCGCGAGGCAGGTGACCTGGAACGACGGGTCGCTCGGCTGTCCGCAGCCCGGCCAGTCCTACACCCAGGCCGTGGTGGACGGCATGCAGGTCGTGGTCAGCGCG
The DNA here is from genome assembly GCA_002843035.1 of Actinobacteria bacterium HGW-Actinobacteria-5. GTDB lineage: Bacteria > Actinomycetota > Actinomycetes > Propionibacteriales > Propionibacteriaceae > Propionicimonas. The sequence goes on from PHEV01000230.1 coordinate 1,900, forward strand.
GCCGGCAAGCAGTACGACTACCGGTTCGGCGCCTCCGACCACCCCCGGTTGTGCGTGCGCGCCGCCGGGGTGCGCGGGATTCGCGTGCGCTGAGCGCCACCTCCCGGCCGCGGGTGCAAGCTGGACACATGGGAACCAGCCTGACCTTCGTCGGTGGTGCCGGCACCGTGACCGGCTCGAAGTACCTCCTCAGCGAGAGTGAACGCAGGGTGCTGGTCGACTGCGGGGTGTTCCAGGGCGAGAAGAACCTCCGCGAGTTGAACTGGGCACCCTTCCCGGTGTCACCGGAGAGCGTCGAGCTCATCCTGGTCACGCACGCGCACACCGACCACGTCGGCTACCTGCCCGCGCTGGTCAGGGACGGGTTCGCCGGTGAGATCCTGGCCACGCAAGCCACCTGCGAACTGGCGGCGATCGTGCTCCGCGACGCCGCCTACCTCGCCGAGCGGGACGCCGAGCACGCCGCGGCCAAGGGCTACTCCAAGCACGAGCATCCCCTGCCGCTGTTCACCGAGGCGGACGCGGAGCGCACGCTCGGCCTGTTCCGCGCGATCGACTACGACACCGACATCGACCTGGGTGCCGGCTGGGCGGCCCGCTGGACCCGCGCAGGGCACATTCTCGGCTCGGCAAGCATCCGGGTGGCGACGCCGTCTGCGTCCGTCGTGTTCTCCGGCGACCTCGGCCGTGCCGAGCACCCCGTGCTGCGGGCGCGCGAGATCCCGCCGGGCGCGAGCACCGTGCTGATCGAGTCCACCTACGGCAATCGCGAGCACTTCGAGCCGTCCGGCGCCGAACACGAGCCGCTCGCCGACCTGATCCGGCGCACCGCGAAGCGCGGTGGGTCGGTACTGATCCCTGCGTTCGCCGTGGACCGCACCGAGGTGGTGCTGCAGACGCTCACCGGGCTGCTGCACACCGGACGCATCCCCGCCCTGCCGGTGTTCGTGAACTCGCCGATGGCGCTGGCGGCACTGGGCGTCTACCGCGACCGGCGATTCGCCGCAGAGTTGCGACCCGACCTCGACCCCGGCGGCTTCGTCGACCTGCCCCGCTTGCACGAGGTGCGCACCACCGAGGAATCGATCACGCTGAACGACCCGACCATGCCGTGCATCATCATCAGCTCCTCGGGCATGGCCACCGGCGGACGTGTGCTGCACCACCTCGAGCACATGCTTCCGGACCCTCGCAACGCCGTCGTGCTGGCCGGCTACCAGGCTGAGGGCACCCGCGGGCGCTCGCTGCTCGATGGCGCCACGCACCTGAAGATGCACGGCCGCCAGATCGCGGTGCGCGCCGAGGTCCTGGCCGACGAGGAGTTCTCCGTGCACGCCGACCGCTCGGAACTCCTGGACTGGCTGGCGGCCCTCTCGCCCGCGCCGACCCAGGTGTTCACCGTGCACGGCGCTCCCGATTCCGCCTCCGCGCTGGCGCGGGAGATCGGCGCCCGGCTCGGCCTGACGGCCCGCGTCCCGGAA
>PHEV01000040.1 GCA_002843035.1 Actinobacteria bacterium HGW-Actinobacteria-5
GGAAGGCCGCGAAGTCCCCGGGTCCGGCCAGTACCCGGGCGCGCCCGGTGACCACACCGCCGCTGCTCGCCGCTCCGGTCAGGACGCCGCCCTTGGCGCCGCCCTCGCGGGCCGGGAACATCCACTCCATCGAGTTCATCACCCGGTTCCTCGGCAGGTACTGCGGCGGGGTCGCCAGCCGCTGGCCGCGCGCCTCCGCCTGCCGCGCCGCCACCCGCTCGCGCAGGTCCGGGGAGAGCTCTCCCGGCCCGTCCAGCCGCGACGCGGCCGCGCGCGCCTCGGCGAGGGTCAGCCAGCAGACGTCCATCGGCTCGGCCAGGGCGCCCACCGAGACCAGGCGCCGACCCAGTTCACGAAGCAGGCGCCGGGCCGGCGGCAGGTAGAGCCCCATCGCGGCCAGGGCGTCCTCGCGCAGCGGGCCGGTGTGCTGGGCCCACTCCAGCAGCCAGCGGACCTGCTGCTCCCGCCGGCCGTGCAGGCGGTTGAGCAGCGCAGCCGAGGCGTTGTTGCGGGCCGCCGCGGCCGCCGCCTGCCGGGCGTGCGGGTTCGGGGCGTCCTCGGCGAGGTCGAACCGCAACGCCCGCAGGACCGGCCCGGGGTCGTCGGCCGGCACCGGGTTCACGAAGTCGAGGTTGTACAGCGTGTGGCCGTGTTCGGCCAGGTGGACGGCGAAGCGCTGCCGCCACTGCGCCCACACGGCCGCCCCGACGCCGTCCGGAGGGACGTCAGCGAGCGCGTCCATGGCCGGGTCGGCGAGCGCAACGGCCAGCCCGGGCTGTTCGCGCGCCCAGCGGGCCAGGTCGTAGAGCGAGCGCTCGGCCCGGATCGGCTCTGAGTCGTATCCGAGCAGGAACGTCTCCGCGGGCGGCGCGTCGGCCCGCTTCAGCAGCGTGTTGTAGACGCCCGTCCAGGTGAGTTCGGCCATCGACGCCAGCGGGATGATCGTCTGCACGGCGGTGTAGTAGTAGGCAACCGCGTCGGTGAGCCGGGCCACGGCCGGGAGGAGGTCGGCGGCGGGGACCAACCTCACCTCGACCGCGTTCTCCGCGTCCACCTCGGCCCGGTACTCGGCGAGCCGGCGCCGCCAGCGCTCCTCGACGAAGTTGCCGTGGTCGGCGGTCAGCATCCGGAGCAGGCTGGGCGTGGCCCGCAGCATCACCGCCATGTCGCCGGAGGTGTAGCGGTAGAAGCCGTAGCCGTTGATGGTCGGGAAGCCGACGTCGAAGGTGCGTCCGGGCATGAACTCCGACAGCATCCGGTTCAGGCCGGCCGGCACGGCGGTCGCCATCAGGTCGGCGAACAGCGGGGTGAGCGGGTCGGGCAGCTGTTCGGTGATGGACGCCCGGAAGTACAGGCCCTGCCGCGGCACGGGCCAGTCGGCGGGCACCTCGCCGATGCGGTCGGGCAGCGCGGTGATCGGACGGGACTGGACGATCGCGAACTCGCCTCCGGCCCTGGCCCACTCGATGTCCTGGGGTGCGCCGAAGTGCCGGGCGATCCTGGCCCCGAGCTCCGCGAGCCGGATCGCGTCCGCGTCGGTGAGGACGGCGGCGTGCCCCTCCGCGCCGGTCGGTGTCCTCTCGGTCCGGTACGCCGCCGGATCGATCCGGACGGCCTTGTCGGCGACCACGCTGCTGAGCACCCGTCCCGCTTCGGCGTCCACCACGATCGTGTCCGTGTCGACCAGGCCGGAGACCACCGCCTCGCCCAGTCCCCAGGCCGCGGTGATCACGGTCTCCTCGGTGCGCCCGTTCGCCGGGTTGGCGGTGAACATCACCCCTGCCGAGTCGGCCGGCACCAGCTTCTGCACGACCACGGCCAGGGACGTCTCGCCCACGTCGTGCTGGGCGCGGTACCAGATCGCACGGTCCGTCCACAGCGAGGCCCAGCAGTCCCGCACCGCCGCGACCACCTCGTCCGCGCCGACCACGTTGAGGTAGGTGTCCTGCTGCCCGGCAAAGCTCGCCTCGGCCAGGTCCTCCGCCGTGGCGGACGAGCGGACGGCCACGGGCCCGCCGCCGAGCTGCGTGTAGGCGTCCCTGATCGCGCCGGCCAGGTCAGGGTCGAGGTCCGCGGCGCCGAACGCCTCCGCGACCCGGGACGCCGCCGCCTCCCCCGGCCGGCCGTCGGTCACCGCAGCGACCACGTCCGCGATCGCCGTGGAGAGCTCAGCCTGCGCGACGAACGCGTCGTACGCGGCGGTCGTGACGACGAACCCGTCCGGCACGACGAAACCGCCGCGGAGGAGTTCGCCGAGGTTCGCTCCCTTGCCTCCGGCGACGTCGACGTCCGTCCTGCCGAGTTCTGCCAGCCATCTGATCGCGTCCATGTCCACCACTGTGGCCCTATGCCTTGCGGACGGCCAGCTCCCGGTACTCCTCCGGCCTGAGCAGGCGGGGGTTGGTCCCGTCGGCGAGCCAGGCGACCACTCCCTCGGGGAGGTCGAGCGGTACCGCCTCGAACAGGTTCGTGACCAGGACCGGCAGGAGCAGGTCGTGCGGCTCGGCCGGCTGGACGGGGCCGACCACGAGCGCCCGGCCGACGAGGCCGTCCATGGTGAGGAAGAGCACCTCGTCGAGCTGGCTCAACTCCTCGGGCGAGGTGCCCATCGACAGCCCCACCGCCACCTCGCCGGCGTCGTTGATCACGGTGGCGAGCGCAGCCGGGTCGTCCGGACCGAGGTGCACGAGCCACCGGTTGCCGGGATGCTCGGTGTCCCGGATCGCGCGGATCACCTGGTACACGTCGAGGTGGTTGGCCCGGCGCCAGCGGGCGAGGGAGCGGCGGGCGTTGCGGCGTTGCCGGGCGTCTGCTCCGGTGCTGGCGAGGTACCAGTCCAGCGCACTGCCCGCGTAGTCGATCACGGCCACCGGACGGGCCTGCCGGATCGCGTCCAGAGCCGGACGCAGCCCCAGCCCCTGGGCCAGCAGGAGCGCCAGCATCGCCGAGGGCGCCCGGTTCACGCCCATGTGGCAGTGCACGAGCACCTTCGCCGAGGAGTCCGCGAGCGCCTCGTCCACCCACGCGACCAGGCCGGCGAACCAGTCCGGTCCGATCTTCTGGCCGGCGTCGGCGACCCGGTGCTGCAGGTAGCGCACCTGCGGTGCCCAGGTTTCCACCAGCCCTTCATCGCTCCACTCCTCCCGAAGGTCGACGATGTGGGTGATCCCCGCGGCGAGGAGCTCGTCCAGTTGGGCGCGGGCCCGGACGAAGTTCGGCGAGAGGTCGCCGCCCACGGCGAGCCGGTCGGTGACGAAGTCGGCGTTGGCGAGGCTCAGCTGCGGAAGCCGCGGGTCTGCGACATCCGGCTGCCTGGTCATGTGCCTATTCTGCCGTGCGGCGACCCCCCGGACCGAACCGGGACCATCCCGCGCGGTCACCCGTAAGGGGACGCGCTATCAGGGTGAAAAGGGGGCATAGTTGGGGCGGTACGGGAGGGTACCCGTCGCCTCGGCGACGGAGAACTGAACACGAACAGGATGCACCGCCATGCACACCTTCCGTACCGGGCGTCTCCGCACGCTCACCCTGACCACTGCCACCTTGGCGGTCGGTCTGGTCTTCCCGGTCGCGCCCGCCTTCGCCGACGACATCAGCGAAGAGGCCGCTCCGGCCACGATCGCCGCCGTCTCACCGGCCAACGGCACCGTCGCCGGTGGGGCAGTCGTGACCATCACCGGCAGCGCCTTCACCGGCGCCACCACCGTGGCCTTCGGGCAGGCCTCCGCCGTGAAGTTCAACGTCGTTTCCGACTCGGCCATCACCGCGATCACGCCAGCCCTCGCCGCGGGCACGTACGCGCTGTCCGTGACCACAGCCGCCGGCACCACCACTGCCGCCACCCTGACCGTGCGCACGTTCGAGGACGAGGTGCTCCGCCTGGTCAACGCCGCGCGCGCGCACAAGCGCAAGTGCGGCGGGAAGACGTACAAGGCGGTCAAGCCGCTGCGCTCGGACGCGACGCTGGACGCGGTGGCCGCGTCCCACAGCGCCGACATGGCGAAGAAGGACTACTTCAGCCACCGCTCCCGCAGCGGCGCCTCGCCCTTCGCGCGGATGAAGGCCGCCGGCTACTCCTACCGCTACGCCGGGGAGAACATCGCCGCCGGCTTCCGCACCCCCGCTTCGGTGGTCACGGCCTGGCTGAAGAGCAGCGGGCACTGCCGCAACATCATGAGCTCGAAGTACACCGAACTGGGCGTTGGCTACGCCACGGGCGGCTACTACGGGACCTACTGGACGCAGGACTTCGGCCGTCCGCGCTGAGGTTCTGATCGGTCGCTGCAGCGCCCATCCCGCGGCGGCGACCGGCCCGACCCGGTTCAGCCCACACCATCCCCCAGGGTGCTCCCCCGCACCTGGAGCTGAACCGGCAGTCGCCGGCCGCGCGGACGGGACACGGAGTTGTCCGCGCGGCCGGCGACCAAGCCGAGCAGGGCCCGCGCAGCGGCCCGGCCCTTGGCGTCCACATCCTGTCGCACCGTGGTCAGCGTCGGACGCGTGCGCAGCGTCAGCGGGTGGTCGTCGAACCCGACGATCGCGAGGTCGCCCGGCACCGCCAGGCCCGCGTCGGATGCGGCGGCCAGGACGGACTGGGCGAGCACGTCGGTCAGGCAGAGCACGGCTGTGGGCCGGTCCGGGCGGTCCAGCATTCGCGCGGCGGCGAGCGGAGCGGAGGAGTAGTCGTCCGGCTGGTTCACCACGAGCGGGACGATCCCTGCCGCGGTGAGCGCGTCCAGCCAGCCGGCCAGCCGCTCGGTGATCACGCGGTGCCGGGCCGCGGAGGCGGTCAGGGGGCCGGTGGTGATGCCCGGCTCCGGGCCGTAACCGGTCGTGAGCAGCGCGACCCTGCGGTGGCCGAGGTCGACGATGTGCTGGGCTGCGGCCCGTGCCCCGCCACGGTCGTCGATGGTGATCGCCACCTCCCCCGACGGGGCGGTCATGTCGACGTAGACCAGCGGCAGGTCGCGACGCTGCAGCCAGTCCAGTGCGGGCAGTTCGGGGTCGCAGGAGAACGCGATCGCGCCGTCCATCGCGACGTCCCTGGCGGGCACGACGGCGCCGTCCACGCTGGCCGGAACGAGGGTCAGGGCCAGCCCCTCCCGGCCGAGCTCGTCGGCGACAGCCCCGAGGAACCGGGCCGACACCTCGTCGGCGAGTGCGTAGCGCAGGTCGGAGGCCCAGAGCACACCGATGGTGCCGGTGGTGCCGGTGGCCAGCGACCGGGCGGACGGGTCCGGCCCCAGGTAGCCCAGGTCGGCGGCGACCGCGAGGATGCGCTCGCGCAGGGCGCCGGACAGCTGGTCGGGCCGGGAGAACGCGTTGGAGACCGTCATCCGGCTGACGCCGACCCGGTCGGCAATCGACTGCAGCGTGACCCGCGCCATGCGGCACCTCCTTCCCGCGGCAGGTCGACCCTTCCGCCGATCGTCGATCGTGTCGAGACCCTGGACGAAAAGGGGACGGTTCTCCTTTTCGTCCACGTCGTCGACACCGGTTGCAGCCCGGACGCCATCAGTCTATCTTTACCGGTACAGGTTCCGACTGTATCGGTAAAGAAAGGGTCCCGATGCCTCTCCCCGCCTCGATCGCCGCAGACCGCGACTGGTGGCGCCACGCCGTCGTCTACCAGATCTACCCGCGCAGCTTCGCCGACAGCAACGGGGACGGCGTGGGCGACATCAACGGCATCCGGTCGCGCCTGCCGTACCTCGCAGGGCTGGGCATCGATGCCATCTGGATCAACCCCTGGTACCCCTCCCCGATGAAGGACGCCGGCTACGACGTCTCCGACTACCGCGCGATCGAGCCGGTCTTCGGCACCATGGCGGACGCCGAGGCGCTGCTCGCCGAAGCCCACGATGCCGGCATCCGGGTGATCCTCGACATCGTCCCGAACCACACCTCCGACCAGCACCGCTGGTTCCAGGCCGCGCTGGCCGCAGGCCCGGGTTCGCCCGAACGCGACCGGTTCATCTTCCGTGACGGACGTGGCCCCGGCGGCAACGAACCCCCCAACGACTGGATGAGCGAGTTCGGCGGACCGGCCTGGACCCGGGTCACCGAGGCCGACGGACGCCCCGGCCAGTGGTACCTGCGCCTGTTCGCACCCGAGCAGCCGGACGTGAACTGGAACCACCCCGACATCCACGCCGAGTTCGAACAGACCCTGCGGTTCTGGTTCGACCGCGGCGTGGACGGCTTCCGGATCGACGTGGCCCACGGCCTGGTCAAGGACGCCGACCTGCGGGATCTGGGTGGCCTGACCTTCCCCCTGCCCGCGGACGCCCCGGAGGACGTTCAGCACCCGCACTGGGACCAGCCCGGCGTCCACGACGTCTTCCGGGAGTGGCGCTCCGTGGCGGACTCCTACGCCGAGCCGAAGGCGTTCTGCGGCGAGATCTGGGTGAGCCGGGACCACCGGCTCACCGCCTACCTGCGCCCGGACGAGCTGCACACGGCGTTCAACTTCAACTTCCTGCAGTCGCCCTGGCGACCCGCCGACCTGCGCCGCGTGATCACCTCGACCCTCGCCTCGCACGCAGGAGTCGGCGCCCCGGCCACCTGGGTGCTCGGCAACCACGACGTGTGCCGGCCGGCGTCGCGCTACGCCCGGCCACAGGAGCTGGTGAGGGCCGGCTTCCCGAACCTGCACTCCTACCTGGGGCTGCCGGCCGACCCCGCGCTCGGCCTCCGGCGGGCGCGGGCGGCTGCCCTGCTCAGCCTCGCTCTTCCCGGCGCCGCTTACGTCTACGCCGGCGAGGAGCTCGGCCTGCCCGAGGTCGAGGACATTCCCGACGATGCCCGGCAGGACCCGATGTTCGCCGGCACGGGCGGCGAGAACGTGGGCCGTGACGGCTGCCGGGTCCCGCTGCCCTGGACGACCGGCGGAGAGTCCTTCGGGTTCAGCCCGGAGGGATCCGCCGCGCCGTGGCTGCCGCAGTCGTCCGACTGGGGCAGGTACAGCGCGGAGGCTGCGGAAGGAGACCCGGCGTCCACCCTGGGGCTGTACCGGCGGGCCCTGGCCCTGCGCGCCGAGCTTCCTGCGCTCGGCGACGGCGACCTGGCCTGGGTCGAGGCGGGACCGGACGTGCTCGCGTTCACCCGAGACCCGGGCTTCGGCTGCTGGGTGAACTTCGGGGACGCGCCCGTAGCGCTGCCCGAGGGCAGCTCCGTGCTGCTCGCCAGCCACGACCTGGTCGGGGGTCGACTCGCCCCTGATTCGGCGGCGTGGCTGCAGTTCGCGTGACCCGCGCACTAGCCTGATCGTCGACGGACGGCGGAGTCCGCCTCAGACAGGAGGGTGTTATGGCAGCCAAGTTCGAGTTGTACACCGACGCCAAGGGCGAGTTCCGCTGGCGCCTGAAGGCCTCCAACGGCCAGACCATCGCCACGGGTGGCGAGGGCTACTCCAGCAAGGCCAGTGCGAAGAACGGCATCGAGTCGGTCAAGAAGAACGCCGCCGACGCCGAGGTCGTCGAACTCTGAGAACCGCGAGGGGCCGGGACGGATCACCGTCCCGGCCCCTCGCGCATGTCCGCGCGGAATTCGGCACCGCTGACGCCCGGAGGCGACGCCCCGCCCGGAGTCAGCGACCGCCTCGCCCGGCTACTCGGTGGCGACCACCCGCTCCGAGGCGGCTGCGGCCTGCGCTACCGGCGCGCCGGCCATGCGTAGGGCCCAGCCGATCAGGATGGCGACCACACCGACGCCCACGGCGAACAGGGCGACGCCGAAGGCGATCACCGAGGTGAACAGGGAGGCACGCAGGAACGACCCGGTCATCGCGGTCTGGCGCAGCGGGTCGTCCCTGCCGAGCTCCGCATAGGTCTTGCCGCCCGTGGCCTCGAGCGCATGGTGGTTGATCATGTCGGCCTGGATGTAGGCCTCGATCGGGCCGGTCACCGGCGCGCCGGCGAGCATGGGGGCGTCCGCGGACACGGTGATCTTCTCCGCGGCCAGCTTCGTGCTCACCATTCCCCAGGTCACGGCCCCGGCGACGACGAAGACCAGGCCGAGGATGATCGTGACCAGACCGAGCGCCCTGACCTTCTTGGCGGATCCGGCAGGACTATTGGGCATATCTCACTCCTTTGTGGTGGATCGACGACACGGTGCGTCGAATGAGGGCAGCCTAACCTACGTATTGTTGCGCATTCAACCATGGGACGGATCCAGTCCTTGACTGTCCCTGAGCGCGACGCTCCCGAACCATAGGGTGGGCACACCATGACCGCCCTGATCGTCACCGAATCCCTGTTCGGGAACACCCTCGCCATCGCCGAGGCGATCGGCAGCGGGATCGCCGAGGTTCGGGGACGGGGCAGCGTGCGGGTACTGCACGCCTCCCAGGCACCGGCCGCGCTTCCTGCGGACGTGGACCTGCTCGTGGTCGGCGCACCGACCCACACCCTCTCGATGCCCAACGCGGGCACCCGCGACAACGCCGCCCGGAAGGGAGCACCGCAACCGCCGGGTCCGGGCATCCGGGAGTGGATCCAGACGGTGCGAATTCCGGACGGCGTCGGCGTGGCCACCTTCGACACCTCCATCCATTCCCGGATTCAGCTCGGCACGGCCGCGCGGGCGGCGGCACGGGCGTTGCGCCGCCGCGGCGCCCAGGCCTCCGTCGGGCCGTCGTTCTGGGTCACCGGGATGGAGGGACCGCTCGCCGACGGCGAACTGGCCCGCGCGACCGGCTGGGGACGAACCCTCGCCGAACGGGTCACCGCTGTGCGCTGACCTGCCCGCGCGTCACAAGAATCCGGAACCCGGCGAGCCGCGGGGTCGTTGGTCGTACGGTAAGGGAAGCGACGAGGAGGAACACCGTGCAGAATCGCACCATCGGGGGCCGTCAGGTGAGCGCCATCGGACTGGGTGGCATGCCCATGTCCATCGAGGGCCGCCCCACCGACCGGCAGCAGTCGATCGGGACCATCCACGCGGCGCTGGACGCGGGGGTCACCCTGATCGACACCGCGGACGCCTACTGCCTGGGTCCCGACGAGGTCGGCCACAACGAGATCCTGATCGCCGAGGCGCTGCGCTCCTACGGCGCCGACACCAGCAACGTGCTCGTCGCCACGAAGGGCGGCCACCTGCGTCCGGGCGACGGGAGCTGGACACAGAACGGCGATCCCGCCTACCTGAAGGACGCAGCCAAGGCCTCGGCCGCCCGGCTCGGGGTCGAGGCCATCGGGCTCTACCAGTTCCACCGTCCCGATCCCCGGGTGCCCTACGCCGACTCGATCGGCGCGCTCGTCGAGCTGCTGGAGGAGGGCGTGATCGAGATGGCCGGCATCTCGAACGCCTCGGTCGCCCAGATCGAGGAGGCCCGCAGCATCCTCGGTGACCGGCTGGTCTCGGTGCAGAACCAGTTCAGCCCCCAGTTCACCTCCAGCCTCCCCGAACTGGAGCGCTGCGCCGAACTCGGAATCGCCTTCCTGCCGTGGAGCCCGCTGGGCGGCATCCGGCGAGCGTCCCAGGTGGGCAGCACCCAGAGCGTCATGTCCGAGATCGCACTGGCCCGCGAGGTCTCGCCGTACCAGGTCGTGCTCGCCTGGGAACTCGCGCTCGCACCGGTCGTCATCCCGATCCCCGGCGCGTCACGAGCCGCGTCGATCATCGACTCGGCCGGGGCCGCCGACCTCGATCTGGACGCCGCGGAGCTGGTCCGGATCGAGAACTACCTCGTGTGAGGCAGGCCGCTCGTTCCCCGCTGCTCGCCGAGCCAGGCTCCGCGCTGCGGCGGGCCGTGGGCTCCCGATCCGGAATCCCTGTCACCCGTTCGGGTGACAGTCAGGGCGTCTCGGCAAGTCGGACGGTATATTGTTCGTGACCCGGTCGCGTCCGTCCTGGAGAGTCATGCCCAATCCGTCGAGATCCCGCTTGTGGGGATCGGTGCTGCTCGCAGCGTGCCTCGCGCTCCCGGTAGGGCTGGCGAGCGCGGCACCGGCGCAGGCTGCGTCCACGACGAGCGCGAAAGAGGCCAAGCGGGTCGCCAAGGTGAAGACGCCCAAGATCACCTGGGTGGAGAATCCCGACCTCGGCGGCTACACCGGCTCGGTGAAGCTGCCCCTCGACTACGACCAGCCCACCGGCTCGAAGGTCACCATCGCCCTGTTCAAGGTGCCCGCAGCCGACCCGGCGGAGAAGATCGGCACGCTCTTCGTGAACCCCGGCGGCCCCGGTGCCTCCGGTGTGAGCCTCGCCGAATCCGCGACCGGGTTCCTCTCCCAGTCGGTGCTCGATCATTTCGATGTCGTCGGTTTCGACCCGCGGGGCACCAACGGCTCCACCGAGGTGACCTGCTTCTCCAGTTCGTCGGCACAGGCCTCGGCGCTGTCGGGGCTGAACGAGGCCTTCCCGTCCAGCACCCAGCAGGGCAGCTACATCACCTCGTCACAGAACCTGGCCAAGGCCTGCTCGAAATACGGCAAGTCGCTGGCGTCCTCGATGTCGACAGCCGAGGTCGCCCGGGACATGGAGGTGCTGCGCCGGGCGGTCGGCGACAGCAAGCTGAACTACCTCGGCTTCTCCTACGGCAGCTACCTCGGCGAGGTGTACGCCAGCCTTTTCCCCGACCGGTTCCGGACGATCGCGATCGACGGCGTCCTCGACCCGACAGCCTGGGCGGGCACGTCGGTGACCTCGTCCATTCCCGCGACGACCCGGATCAAGGCGGGTGAGGCGTCCTGGAATGCCCTGGTCGCCGGCCTCGCCGCTTGCGCGGATGCAGCGAGCGGGTACTGCCCGCTGGAAGACCCGCAGGCCGACTTCGATGGCGTGGCCACCGCACTCAAGGCGAAGACGCTGCGGATCGGCGACGGTGACGACGCGTTCGTCTACAGCTACCAGGACTTCATCTCCGACAGTCTCAGCCTGCTCTACTACCCCGAGGGCATGGACTACCTCGCCCAGATCATCGCCGCGCTGAAGCAGCTGATCGGCACGGACACCGGTTCCACCACGAGCGCGGCCGGAGACCGGGTGACCAGCCTGGTCCGGGCCTTCCACAGGGCCGCGGCGCTCGAGGACCCGAGTTACGACAACGGGCTCGAGGCCTACTCCGGGGTCTTGTGCACCGACGCCTACCAGCCGTATTCGGCGAGCGCGTGGGTGTCGGCGACCGACAAGTCCGCCATCCGGGCGCCGCACTTCGGCGAGATCTGGGGCTGGGCGGACGTGCAGTGCGCGACCCAGTACTGGAAGGCGAAGGACGAGGACACCTACCACGGCTCCTATTCACTCAGCACTGCCGCTCCCGTCCTGATCGTGGGCAACTACCACGATCCCGCCACCAACTACTCCGGCGCTGTCGAGGCCAACACCCTGATGCCGAACAGCGTGCTGCTGCGCAGCGACTCGTGGGGCCACACCGCCTACGGCACGTCCGACTGCGTGACCGACCGGGTCGACTCCTACCTGATCACCGGCAAGATCCCGTCGGGTACATCGACCACGGTGTGCACCGGTGACGTGCGGCCGTTCATCACCGACCTCGGCACCGGAGCCGGCGAGGGCGGTGGCAACACCCGGGTCGAGGTGCCCAGCCGCGCCGGCCTGCCCCCGATCGCGATCCCCTGGCTGCACCGCACGGACTAGGCCCGAGGCTCAGCCGCGGGGCGTCCCGGCCAGGTCCTTGCGCAGGTGGACCAGGACGACCGCGTCGTCCACCCGCTCCCTGCGTTCTTCGACATAGCCCGCCCGGGCGTACAGCCGCAGGTTGCCTGCGCTGAGGTGGCCGGTGAACAGCAGTGCCTCCTCCGCCGGAGCGGCCGTCTCCGCGAGCGTCAGCAACGCCGCCCCGATCCCGCGCCGCTGCGCGTCCGGAGCAACGGAGAGCCGGGCAATGTGCACCGGCCGCACCCGGACCGAGCCCACCAGCCGCCCGTCGAGCAGCGCGACGAACCACCTCGACGAGGCCAGGTCGGCCACGATGTCCGCCTCACTCTCCCGGAGCGGAGGAAGGTCCGGGTCCTGGTAGAGGCTCGCCTCCACGGTGAACGCAGCCTTCTGGACAGCGAGCGCGGCGGGCACGTCGTCCGGTCTCCCCTGCCGCAGTTCCACTCCGTACATCGTCACCTCCGGACCCATCTTCGCGGATCGGCAGCAATAGTGCGTACTGGAAACGGGCGCCCATCTCCCGCCGGAGTCCGGCCAACCCAATACGATGAATTTTGACCGAGGGAACGAAAACGCCATCGGGTAGCATCGGATCGGTACCGACCGGGGGGGCGAGTACACGAGGAACACCATCATCGACTCTCGCAGGTCAGGGCTCAGGCATCGACTGGCATCTATGGCCGGGCCCGGACGGACGAGTGGTTGATGATTTCCTCGGATCCGGGGCTACCCGGCCGGGCGTTTCGCCGCCAGTCCGGGAACGGGGGTTACCGGCAAGCGCGGCACAGCACGACGGCGGCGCCGCCAGGGCCTATCCAGGACGCGCCGTTGTTGGAGCATCAGCGATGGCCGGCCCGGGAGTTTCCCGGGCCGGCCATCGCTTGTACCCGCACCGACCCACTGCAGACCACCTGCCACCCGTGAAGGCTGAGATGACCACCACCGAAGAGGCCCTGTCCCGCGCTCGCGCCGGCGGCTTGCCGCGGGAATCCGTGCGCGTGCTGGGCGTGCTGCTGGTCGGCGCCTTCGTGGTGATCCTGAACGAGACCGCCCTCAACGTGGCCCTCTCGCGGATCATGGCCGACCTCGGCATCGACGAGCGGACCGCACAGTGGCTGACCACCGGCTTCATGCTCACGATGGCCGTGGTGATCCCGGTCACCGGCTGGCTGATGGAGCGCCTGCCCACCCGTACCGTCTTCGGCCTGGCGATGAGCCTGTTCAGCCTGGGCACCCTGATCGCGGCAGTGGGCTGGGGATTCCCCGGCCTGCTCGCCGGACGGCTCGTGCAGGCGAGTGGCACCGCGATCATGATGCCCTTGCTGATGACGACGGTGATGGAGCTCGTCCCGTCCGACCAGCGCGGACGGGTGATGGGCACGATCAGCCTGGTGATCTCGGCCGCACCCGCGATCGGCCCGACCATGTCCGGGGTGATCCTGCAGTTCCTGCCGTGGCGGTTCGTGTTCGCCCTCGTCCTACCGATCGCGCTGACCATCCTCTTCGTCGGGCTGCGGCAGGTGCCGAATCTGAACGAGATCGTCATGGTGAAGCTGGACACGCTGAGCGTGCCGCTCGCCGCGCTCGGCTTCGGCGGCCTCGTCTACGGGCTGAGCCAGGTCGGCAGCACGAACACCACCGGCATGGAGATCGCGCTGGGGGCCGGCGTGGTCGGACTCGGCCTGTTCGTCTGGAGGCAGCTCGTGCTGCAACGGTCGGACGCGGCGCTGCTCGACCTGCGCACCTTCAGCCACCCGATCTTCTCCACCGCGATCGCGGTGATGGCCATCGCCATGGCGGTGCTGTTCGGCACGATCATCGCGCTGCCGCTGATCCTGCAGCAGGTGCTCCACGCCGAGCCGCTGTTCGTCGGCCTGCTCACCCTGCCCGGTGCGCTCCTGATGGGCCTGCTCGCACCGGGGGTGGGGCGCCTCTATGACCGGATCGGGCCGCGCTGGCTGATGGTGCCCGGCTCACTGTTCGTGCTCGCGGCGTTCGGGCTGTTCGCCCGGGTCTCGACCACGACCCCGTGGTGGCAGTTGCTCACCGCGCACGTCCTGCTCAGTATCGGCTTGGCCTGCCTGTTCACGCCGCTGTTCACGATCTCGCTGGGCTCGCTGCCTCCGCACCTGTACGGGCACGGCTCGGCGATGGTGGGCACCGTCCAGCAGGTCGCGGGCGCGGCAGGGACCGCGCTGTTCGTCACGGTGATGTCGAGCGTCGCAGCCCTGCAGCCGCCCGGCACGCCGCTCGAGGAGGCGCTCGCCGCCGGAGCCCGCGCGTCCTTCCTCAGCGTCGGCGCGCTGTGGCTGGTCGGGATCGTGGCGATCCTGTTCCTGCGCAAGCCGGCCGACCCTCCCGCGGTGCCCGCCGGCGGGCACTGAGCTCGCGGGAGACCCGTTCATCGGTAGGCTCGTCAGGTGCCCACACCCGAGTTCATCCTGGCCCTGCGCGAGAAGGTGGGCAGTACCCGGCTGTGGCTGTCCGGGGCGACCGCCGTGGTCGTCCGCGGGCACGGGGACGACACAGAGGTACTCCTGGTCCGCCGCGCCGACAATGGCGAGTGGGCCTCCGTGGCCGGCATCGTCGACCCGGGGGAACACCCGCGGGAGACCGCTGTCCGGGAGGTCGCGGAGGAGGCGGGCGTCAGCATCGAGGTGGAACGCCTGGCCTGGCTGACCGTGACCGAGGTGATCACCTACGCGAACGGCGACGAGACCCAGTACATCGACCACGTGTTCCGGTGTCGCTGGACTGGCGGCGAGCCGCACCCCGTGGACGGCGAAGCGAGCGAAGCCGCGTTCTTCCCGGTCGGACGGCTGCCGTCCATGAGCACCCGGCACGCCCGGCAGGTCCGGGTCGCCCTCGAGAACAACCCCGAGACCCGTCTCGGCTGACTCCACTCACCGGTACGGGTGACCGGTGGCGAGAGAGGAGGGAACGCGATGGAGTTCGAGCTGATCGCGATCGCCGCCGTGCTGCTGGTGGTCGCGGTGTCGGTGCTCGCGCCCCGGGTCGGGGTGGCTGCGCCCCTGGTGCTGGTCGTGCTGGGACTCGGCATCGCGTCCTTGCCGATCGTGGACTCCATCGCCATCCCGCCCGAACTGATCCTGGGCGGGATCCTGCCGCCGCTGCTGTACTCGGCCGCCGTCAACACCCCGTCGATGGAGTTCCGCCGGGACTTCCGGCTGATCTCGCTGTTCTCGGTCGTGCTGGTCGCCGTGAGCGCGGTGGTGATCGGGCTGCTCGCGTGTGCGCTGGTGCCGAGCCTCCCGCTGGGAATCGGAATCGCGC
This sequence comes from Actinobacteria bacterium HGW-Actinobacteria-5, assembly GCA_002843035.1. Classification (GTDB taxonomy): domain Bacteria; phylum Actinomycetota; class Actinomycetes; order Propionibacteriales; family Propionibacteriaceae; genus Propionicimonas. The sequence continues at coordinate 14,920 of PHEV01000040.1, forward strand.
TGGGCGCGATCATCAGCCCCACCGACGCCGTGGCCACCGCCGTGATCCGGCAGGCGGGCATCTCGCAGCGGATCGTCACGGTGATCGAGGGCGAGAGCATGCTCAACGACGCGACCGCGCTGGTGCTGCTGCGCTCGGCGGTCGCGGCGATCGGCGTGAGCGTCACGCTGTGGCAGGTCGCCCTCGACTTCCTCTGGGCAGTCGCGGCCGCAGCGCTGATCGGCTACATCGTCGGCCGGCTGAACCTTGCCGTCCGGGCCCGAGTCGTCCCCGTGACCAGCAGCGTCACCATCTCGCTGGTCGTGCCCTTCCTGGCCTACATCCCCGCGGAAGAGCTGGGCGCGTCCGGACTGGTCGCGGTGGTGACGGCCGGACTGGTCACCGGCTACGGCTCCCCACGCAAACTCGGCGCGGAGGAGCGGATCACCGAGCGCTCCCTGTGGCGCACGATCGAACTGCTGCTGGAGAGCGCCGTCTTCCTTCTGGTCGGGCTTGAGGCGCCGGCGCTGGCCGAAGACCTGGTCGAGCAGGGTGGCGGCCTCGGCCTCGCCCTGATGGTGGCAGTCGGGGCGACCACAGTGGCGATCCTGTTGCGCTCGCTGTTCGTCGCGGGATCGGTGGCGTGGCTGGCCCGGCGCAACCGGCGCACGCCCACCGTCCGCAAGCACCTCACCGAGATCCAGGAGAGGCTCGCGGACGGCGAGGTGCCGCAGCTGGGCAGCCCCGAACGTTCCGGACGCAAGGAACGCCGCGTGCGTCGCCTCGTCCGGGCCGCCGAGGCATCCGCCCGAGGCGGGGCGGCCCGCTCGGAGGAGGCCCGGCTCGGCACCTGGCAACGCATGGTGAACCAGCGCCTGGCCGACCTCGACTACCTCGCGGCGGAGGCGTTCGGCTGGCGCGAGGGCGTGGTCCTGGTCTGGGCGGGCATGCGCGGCGCGGTCACGGTCGCCGCTGCGCAGACCCTGCCCTCGGGGACACAGCACCGCTCGCTGCTCGTCCTCGCCGCCGCGCTGGTCGCCGTCGGCACCCTGCTGGTCCAGGGCGGGACGCTGGGCTGGCTGGCGAAGCGCCTCGGGTTGACCGGCCACTCCCTGGACTCCGATCCCGTGCTGTGGGCTGGCCTGCAGCGCGAGCTGAACCGGGCCGCGATGGCGCGGCTGTCCGGAGAACTGGACGAGTACCCGCCCGACCTGGTCGAGAAGGCACGGGAGCGCCTGCGCCTGCTCACCCCGGTCGAGGACTTCCGTCCGGACAGCCCGGCGAACCAGGCGTCGATGGCGAAGTACCGCAGGCTCCGGCTGAAGCTGATCGCCGCCCAGCGGGACGAACTGATGGCGATCCGGGATCTGGGCACCTATCCGTCCGGCATGCTGGACGCCGCGCTCGCCCAGCTGGACGCCGACCAGATCGGCATCGAGTTGAGAAGCGCCTGACCCGCTGACCGGCGCGGCCACTGCATTGCGGGTGGCCGACCGGCTCGTGGCGCCCCGGTGCAGCGGAACCGTCCCGGCGTCGCACCGGCCAGAGCGCGATCGCGCGGTCGAGCTAGAGTCTGGTCGCGCACACGCCCCGCAGCCGGCGGCGGCGGGAGGCGGAGTTGAACCTGTCACCTGGCCTGTGCCGGCTCGAAGAACGCGGAGGGAAGTGCGGACATGGATCTGTGGGGTGCGATCTGGCTCGGCATCGTCGAAGGCCTGACCGAGTTCCTGCCGGTCTCCAGCACCGGGCACCTGACCGTGGCCGAGAAGCTGATGGGGATGCCGATCGACGATCCCGGGGTGACGGCGTTCACCGCCATCATCCAGCTCGGCGCCATCCTGGCCGTGTTGATCTTCTTCCGCTCGGACATCCTCAGGCTCGCGGTCGCCTGGGGTCGCGGGCTGACGAAGCCGGCCCAGCGGAGCAACCCTGACTACCGACTGGCCTGGTACGTGATTGCCGGCTCGATCCCGATCGGCATCGTGGGCTTCCTGGGTCGACACGTCGTCGAGGGCCCGCTCCGGAACCTGTGGGTGGTCGTCGCCGGCCTGCTGCTGTGGAGTGTCGTGATGTGGCTCGCCGAACGGTACGCAACCCAGCGGCGGGGCGAGCACGACCTGAACCTCACCGACGCACTCGTGGTGGGCGCGCTGCAGTGCGTGGCGCTGGTGCCCGGCGTGTCGCGATCCGGGGCGACGATCAGCGCGGGCCTGTTCCGGGGGCTCGACCGCGTCACAGCCACGCGGGTGTCCTTCTTCCTGGCCATTCCGGCACTGGTCGCCGCCGGCGCCTACGAGGGCGCAAGCCAGGCCTCCGCCATCGCAGCGAGCGTCGGCTGGGGACTGACGGCGCTCGCCACCGCAGTGAGCTTCGTCGTGGCCTACGCGTCGATCGCCTGGCTCCTGAGGCTGGTCACCCGGCACCCGATCACCGTGTTCATCTGGTACCGGATCGGCGTGGCCGTGGTGGTCTCCGCGCTGCTCCTGACCGGCACCATCAACGCCACCTGACGGGCCGGTCGACGTGGCCGCACGCGAAAGGCGGGTGGCGGGCCCCCATCGCACGTTGCGAGCGCGCGGAGTCGGTAGCATCGCCGGAAAAGGAGGGGACGTGACGCCTTTCGCGGAACTGCACCTGCACCTGGAGGGCACACTCGAGCCCGAGATGGTGTTCGACCTGGCCGAGCGCAACGCCATCGGACTCCCCTGGCGCGACCTCGACGACCTGCGCGGACGCTACTCGTACTCCTGCCTGCAGGACTTCCTCGACCTCTACTACGCGAACATGGCGGTGCTGCGCACGGAGGCCGACTTCGCCGAGCTGACCGACGCCTACCTGGCCCGGGCCGCGGCTGCCGGAGTGGTGCGGGCGGAGGTGTTCTGCGACCTGCAGGCGCACACCGCCCGCGGCGTCCCCGCGCCGGTCGTGCTGGCCGGGGTGGCGGACGCGTTGTCCCGCTCGGAGGCCGATCACGGCGTGAGCTCGGGACTGATCCTGACTTTCCTGCGCCACCTGCCCGTCGCGGACGCCGAACTCGCCTACGAGGCGGCGCTCGCCACCGGCGTCGAGCTGCTCGGCGTCGGACTGTGCTCGACCGAGGTGGGCTTCGCGGCGGCACCCTTCGGCGACCTGTTCGCCCGTGCCCGCGCCGACGGCCTGCACACCGTCGCCCACGCCGGGGAGGAGGGCGACGCGTCCTACGTCTGGGAGGTTCTGGACTCGCTCGGTGTCGAGCGGGTCGACCACGGCATCAACGCGATGGGCGATCGCCGGCTGGTCGAGCACCTGGCCGAGCAGGAGATCCCGCTCACGGTCTGCCCGCTGTCGAATGTGCGGTTGCAGGCGGTGCCGACCCTGGCCGACCACCCGCTGCCCGCCATGCTGGAGGCGGGACTGCTCGCCTGCGTGAACTCCGACGACCCGGCCTACTTCGGCGGCTACCTGGACGCCAATGTGGCAGCCGTGGAGCAGGAGTTCGGGCTCTCGACGGATCAGGTGGAGACCCTGGCCGCGAACAGCATCCGCGCGTCCTTCCTGCCCGGGACGGAGAAGGCCCGCCTGCTCCACGGCTGATCCCGGCTCCCCAACCGGTGCTCAGGCGGCCTCCTCACGGGAACGGGCGTGCGCGCGCCGTCCCTTCTCGGGTGGCGACGGCAAGGAGAAGGTCCCGAGGTGGTTCGCCCGGAGCAGCAGCCGGCTGGTGCGCAGTGACTTGGACCGTCCCGACAGCGGCACGGTGTCGGCGTCCCGGCTCAGCTCCACCACGCCCACCTTCAGGCTGCGGGCGAACGGCATCAGCAGCAGCAGGACGCCCACCCCGACCACCATCGCCCGCAGGGTCTCGGAGTCCGGCCCGGGCAGCTGGTTGGTCAGGCCCAGCCAGGTGACGAACACGCCGAGGGCGAGGAAGGCGCCGTTGAGCAGGCGCTTGCGCCAGTTCGACCAGCGGTAGGCGATCATCAGCAGGGCCAGTCGAGACGCCTCGTCGCGGTCGGACAGGTGCCGCACCTGGTGCAGCAGCCGCGCCCACCGGGGACCCCAGCGGCGGCAGCAGGGACGCGTCACCGAGCGCAGGTGCTGGATGAGGTCCTGCGCGTCGTCGACGAGCTGGGCGTCGCCCTTCAGCCCCAGCCGGTCGAGCGCCTCCTGGGCGAGGATGGCCGCGTGCAGGCCGCGCCGGCACACCTCGCTGAACAGCCGCGGCGCCAGCGGCTCCGACCCGATCCGGGCGTCGGGACGGGTGCGCCCGGTCTCGAGGTAGTGGGTGGTGTCGCGGTGCAGGTCGGCGGCCATCCGGTAGTCCGCCACCGCGACCATCAGCTGCTGGGCGTTCTCCACCGATCCCGGGTTGCCGCCCCCGCCCTCCTCCGCCATCGCCAGGGACGCCTCGAACTCGCTCTCGGCCTGGATCGTCCGGGCCAGGATGTGTTCTCCCACGCTCTCTGTGATCGCCATCGCCTCGCGCAGCGCCTCCTTGTAGCGACCGGCGATCAGGGAGGCCTGCGCGTCCAGGACCCGGAGGTCGAGGTCGTGGCGCCGCAGTGGTAGCACCTGGACCAGCAGCGCCTCCGCGGCGGCGTCATCACCCTGGCGCAGGGCCAGCATGGCGCCGAGTATCTTCACCGACCACGGGTCGGAGGGCGTGAGCGGATCGGCCGCGAGGATCGCGGCAGCCCGGTCGTCGTCACCGGCGAGCAGGGCGAGACGGACGAGCTGCCGGCTGTCCACCTCGGGGCCGGCGCGGACCAGCAGCGCCCGGGCGGCGGCCTGGCCCGCGTACCGCGCACCGGCGAAGGGGTTCTCAGGGTCGAGCAGGCGCCCCTCCGACTCCGGCGTCCCCCACTCCAGCCCGGCCCACAGGCACGCCTCGGCGTAGACGGTGTCGTAGGGGTCCGGGGTGTCGAGCCGGCGCAGGTCCTCGAGGATCGAGCGCGCCATCGACCGGTCGGCGAGGAGGAGCCGGACCCGGAGGATGGAGCGCTGCAGCTCGGGCGGCAGCCCGGTCTCGTCCACCTCGACCGACTTGCGCAGGTGGTCCCACGCCTCACGGAAGGCGCCCTGCTGGGCGGCCAGCCGGTAGGCCAGCAGCCGATACACGTGACGCCAGTGCTCGAAGGAGTCCACAGCCATGCCGGGCGCCGTCCAGCCGTCCGCCTCGTCGGCGCGCCCCTCGATCACGGCGATCGTGCGCAAGCAGGCCTCCTGCGCCTCGGTGAACCGGCCCACGTCGGTCATGGCCTGGATCCAGCGGGAGCGATCCTCCACGTCGAGCTCGCGGACGCCCACCCCCCACTGGCCCGCAAGTTCGTCGAACAGCGCTGCGGAGGTGGCGTGATCGTCGAGTTCGGCGGACGCCACGGCGCGCACCAGCACGCAGGCCGCGCTGAGCTCGAGACCCGCGACCAGGTCGATGGCGAGTGCCGGGCTCTCTGCGGCCAGCAGGTCGGCGGCGCGCAGGGTCGATTCGGGCCCGGCCGCAGCGAATCGCACCAGTGCCTGCTCGAACTCCGGGTAGCTGCCGATCGGCGTGCGCTGCCGGCGTCCGGCCTGGAAGAAGCGGTCCAGCATGCTGATCAGGCGCACCCCGTCCGCGTCGCTGCCCGGCACCGGGCCGGCCATCTTCAGTGCCGCTGCCCAGGCCTGCCGGGCCAGCGCGTCGTCGTCGACGCCGGCTTCGCCCGCCCTGGTCTCGGCCCGCTGCCACAACTCCGCGGCGACGAACTCGAGGATGTCCTGATCGTCGGGGAAGCTCTCGACCAGCTCGGCCAGGCTCGGACGCTGCGGCCGGGAGCCGAGTTCACGCAGCACCCGCAGCCAGCTCGCGGCATCGGTGCGGCTCAGCGCGCCGATCCGGTGCAGTTCGGAGTACGCGTCGTCGGCCACGCCGAAGGAGCCGTCGGCGATCGCTGTCTCTGCGCGGCGCCGCAGCCAACCGACGTCGGCGGTGCCGACGGTCAGGTCCCCCACCATGTGCTGCCCCCGGCCTCACTATCGACCCGCCACGGCCGCGCGGCAATGGCACGAATTGCGGACGGGACGCGGGCGGGGTGCCCTGGTGAGACCGGGCGCGCCGTGACGGGTATCGTCGACTGGTGCGTCCGCCGAGGTCAGCCCTGCTGACCGTGTTGCTGCTGGCCACCGGCCTCTTCGCCGGGTGCCAGGCGGCTTCCGGTGCGCCCACGACGTCCGCTCCGGTGTCGGTGGCGGCCGCTTCCACCCCATCCGTGGCGACCACCATGCCCGACACATCCGCAACACCGGCCCCGACGCCGACCGCGACCGCGCCCACGAAACCGTTGGCCGGACGCACGATCGTGATCGACCCGGGCCACAACGGGGTCTGGACGCGCCGCGAGCTGCGCAAGGTGCCCAGCGGGAACGGCCGCACCAAGGAGTGCAACTCTTCCGGCACGGCGACGAACGCCGGCTACCCCGAGCACGCCTACAACTGGGCGCAGGCGAACGCGCTCGCCCGGGCGCTGCGCGCCCGCGGGGCCACGGTCAGGCTGACCCGTCCGGACGACCACGGCGAGGGGCCGTGCGTCAACCTGCGCTCGAAGCTCGCCAATGACCTCAGGGCGGACGCGCTGGTCTCGATCCACGCCGACGGCAACCTCTCCCGCGGCGCCCGCGGCTTCCACGTGATCCACAGCCCGACCATGACCGGAGGGACGAAGGTCGAGCAGAAGTCGCTGGCCCTGGCGAAGCAGGTGCGGCATGCGCTGGAGACCGAGACCCCGATGCCGCGGTCGACCTACGTCGGGGGCGGCACGGCGCTGGACTCCCGTAACGATCTGGGCACCCTGAACCTTTCCGACCGCCCGGCCGTCATGATCGAGATGGGCAACATGCGCAATGCCACCGACGCCGCCCTGTTCGGCTCCGCGGCCTTCCGCGCGAAGGTCGCCACAGCCCTCGCCGACGCGGTCCAGACCTTTCTCGGCTGACCCGTCCGGAACGCCGGGGCGGGTCCGGCCATCGGCCGAACCCGCCCCGGGATGTCCTTCGTCCCGGTTTACGTGAAGGTGTCCGCGTTCGGCAGCGACATCAGCTTGGACTTGTCGGTCAGGCTGCCCATCGCCGCGATGAAGACGCTCTTCAGGTCGGCGGAAGTCGCCGCGCAGAAGTAGTTGTCACCGTCGGAGTTCTCGAGCTCGGTCTTCCCGGATTCGGTGCAGTTGTAGGCGTCACTCGCCTTGCCCGACTTCGTGGGTGAGGCGGCGGCCGCCAGGTAGTCGCGGACGTAGAGCGTCTTGCCGCCGTACGAGCCGCAGGTGGCCGTGTTCACGTCACCGACACCGATCGTGATCAGCCGGATTCCCTTTGCCTTCGCCAGGGTGGCGATCTGGGCGAAGTTCTCGCAGGACTGCCTCTGCCCGTTGCCGGCGTAACCGATCGCCAGATCGTTGTCGAGGCTCACCGCGCTGGAGTCGCTGTAGAAGATCTCCGACGGTGCGCCATCGGTCTCGAAGATGATCACCTTCTGAGGGATCCCGTACTCTTCGGGACGCTTCGGCAGGCCCAGGTCCGTGACCGGGTCGTTAGCGAGCAGATAGCGGGTGGCACCCTTCAGCGCCGAGGCGAGGTGCGTGCCCTCGTTGGTGGAGGTCTTCGAGCCGCTGCTGGAACTGGGGTAGTCGACCGTGAGATCGGAGTAGTCGAGCTGTCCGACGGACTTGCCCAGGGTGGTCGAGGTGTCGAGGCTGGTCACGCCGCTCGCGTCGGTCTTGGTGTACTTGTTGGTGTAGTCGATCGGAACCCACTTGCCGGCCCAGTGCCACTTCTTGTTGTAGGCGCTCCAGCTGCAGTAGGTGCAGGCCTTGTAGTCGGCGTCGGTGAACGCATTGCCGCCCGACGGCTCAGCCACCATGTTGCTCGTCGAGGGCCAGCTGAGCGCGATGGTGCCGAAGGCCACGTACTGCTGGTCCTGGTTCATCGAACCGAGCATGTCCTGGATGCCGGACTTCATGTTGGCGAAGGCGCCGGAAGGGCTCTTCATGGACGGCGTTCGGTCGGCCATGACCACCACGTCCATCGGATTGGGCGCCACCGTTCCGCAGTAGCCCCGGCAGGCAGCGGAGACGACCGTCCCGGTCTGCCCGGTCGGGATCCCGATCGCGGGTCCGAACGAGTAGTCGACGGTCTTGTTGTACTTCACCACGATCGTGTTGCAGTGGTTTGCCGCAGTGCACTTCACCGAGCAGATCCCGGTTTCCTCGTTGCAGTCGAGGGGGTCGAAGGTGTGGCTGGTGATCCCGCACACAGCCAGGACGGTGGCCCAGTCGGGCGACTTCGTCGTGGTGTTGTAGCTGGTCACACAGCGCAGCGCCACCGAGGGAGTGATGCTGCCGAGCTGAGCCCCGACCATGTTCGCGCTGGCGAACTTCTCCGCCTCCAGGATCGCCGCGGGAGGGTCGTCCGGCAGCTTCAGCACGCCGGCGGCTGCGGCCGCGTCGAGCGAGTTCTGCAGCGTTTGGCGCTCGTAGGCCAGCTTGGCGATGTCGATGCCGATCGCCGCTGCAGCCATCAGCATCACCAGGGAGATCGCAACGACGATCGCGACGGCGCCGCGCTCCCCCCTGCGGATCCTGAGCTTCTTCATCATGCTTCGATCCTCATCTGGCTGTCCGCGTGGAGGGTGATGGTCGGCGCCATCCCCAGCATCACCGGCGAGATCCAGGTGTGGACGTAGGCGATGCTGATCTTGACGGTGCTCCCGGTGTCGGAGGTCGTGTCGGTCAGGGAACAGGCGGTCCCGGTCGGGGTGGTGCAGGTGATGGTGACCGTCGTGCCGGCGTTCGTGGCGCCCGGCATGCTCGAGATCGCGTTCTTGGCCGCGCCTTCCGCCCGCGAGTAGAGGCCGGTCAGGGCCCCAGCCCTCGCGCCCTCCCGGGCCGCGTTGGAGATCTGGGTCTGCGCACCCATGAGCACGCCGAAGTCGATGATCCCCAGCAGGATCAGTACCAGGAAGGGGAGGATGATCGCGAACTCAAGCGCAGCCGCCCCTCGCTGCAACCTGCGCGGACGTCGACTAGTCACACGCCCTCCACAATTTCTTCGGTTTGATATTCCGGACCCCTCCAGACTTTGATACGAGTCTATGTGGCCGGATGTGACCTGTCAATGCCAACAGAATCACGCAAAATGACGGCATCATGGCTCGGCTCCGGATTAGCCAGGCCGACCCACCATCCGCATGAGGGAGACCATAACTCCTAGTCACATGCGACTTGCCATCGGCATTCGCCGCCATGGGCACGACATTCCGATACGGATTGTCCCCCTTCTGGGCGACAGTGGAAACCACAGTGAATTCTGCGTGGCCAAGCCACGAGTAGATCAGAAAGGCTCGACCTGTCGCCCGAATGGGGGACACCGGTTTATACG